>CAXNEP010000111.1:0-7289 GCA_964200865.1 Cypionkella sp.
GGGCGCATTGCATGTCTTGCCCGCTGCTGCGCGATGCTGTGTGAAAGGCGAACCCCATGCCGCATAACCTACACGGGCGCAGCCTGCTAACGCTTTTGGATCTTGCGCCCAAAGACGTTCTTTTCCTGCTGGATCTAGCCGCCAGCCTAAAATCCGCCAAGGCCACAGGAAATGAAACCCCGCATCTGCGCGGCAAAAACATCGCGCTGATCTTTGAGAAAGACAGCACCCGCACCCGCGCCGCGTTCGAGGTGGCCGCCCATGACCAAGGCGCGCATGTGACCTACCTTGGCCCATCGGGCAGCCATATTGGGCATAAAGAAAGCATGGCAGACACCGCCCGCGTTTTGGGGCGCATGTTTGATGCGATAGAATACCGCGGCTTTGCCCAAAGCAGCGCCGAAACCTTGGCGCGGCTCTCTGGCGTGCCTGTGTATAATGGCCTGACCGACCATTTCCACCCCACCCAAGTGCTGGCCGACCTGTTGACCATGCGCGAACATTGCGCCAAACCGCTGGCCCAGCAAAGCCTGTGCTATCTGGGCGATGCCAGCGGCAATATGGCAGCATCGCTTATGGTGGGGGCGGCGCTGGTTGGGCTGGATTTACGCCTATGCGCGCCGCAGGGGCTGGGGCCAGACCCAGACCATGCGCGCAAATGCGCAGAACTGGCACGCGCGTCTGGCGGCAAAATCACCATCACCGATGATCTGACCGCCGTGCAGGGCTGCGATTTTCTTTATACCGATGTTTGGCTTAGCATGGGCGAGGATGACAGCCTGTGGGGCCCGCGCATTGCCCAGCTTTTGCCCTTTCGCGTGACGGCAGAGCTTATGGCCGCCACGGGCAACCCCAACACCAAATTCCTGCACTGCCTGCCCGCCTTTCACAACACCGATACCGAGGTGGGTGCCAAAGTGCAGGCAGACCACGGGATCGATTGTATGGAGGTGACAGACGCGGTGTTTGAAAGCGCGGCTTCGGTTGTGTTCGATCAGGCCGAAAACCGCCTGCACACGATCAAGGCGATTTTGGTCGCAACATTGGGCAGTTAGGACATTTGAATGCGTATCGTTGTGGCTCTTGGCGGCAATGCCCTTCTGCGGCGCGATCAGGCGCTGACGGCCGCCGCGCAGCACACCAATGTGCGCATCGCCGCCCTAGCCTTGGCCGATTTGGCGCGCGATCATCAGATCATCATCGCCCATGGCAATGGCCCGCAAGTGGGGCTGATGGCGCTGCAAACGGCGGCCTATGCCCCAAATGATCCGTGGCCACTTGATGTGCTGGGGGCCGAAACCGAAGGCATGATCGGCTATCTGATCGAACAAGAACTGATGAACGCGCTGCCCCTTGGCCATGATTGCGCCACGCTGCTGACGCGGGTCGAGGTGGACGCAGACGATCCCGCCTTTGCCGCGCCCAGTAAGCTCATCGGCCCCGTTTATTCGCCCGCGCAGGCGCAAAAGGTGCAGGCGCGCCACGATTGGCCGATGATTGACACAGACGGCGGGCGGCGGCGGGTTGTCCCCTCGCCCCTGCCGCGCGCCATTCTGGGCCTGCGCGCCATTCGCCTGTTGGTTGATGCAGGCGTTTGCGTGATTTGTGCAGGCGGCGGCGGCATTCCCGTGGTGCGCAAACCAGATGGCGGGATGGAAGGCGTTGAAGCTGTGATCGACAAAGACCGCACCGCCGCGCTACTGGCGCAGTCGCTGGGCGCAGATGCGCTGTTGATGCTGACCGATGTTTCGGCGCTGTTTTCCAGTTGGGGTACGCCGCGGGCGGCTGCGATTGCCACCATCACCCCCGCCGAATTGGACGCTATGGCGTTCGAGGCGGGATCAATGGCACCCAAAGCCGCCAGCGCCAGCGCTTTTGTGCGCGCAGGCGGGCGCATGGCAGGAATCGGGCAACTGGCCGATGCCCGCGCCATTATCGAAGGCCGCGCTGGCACGCGCATTGTTCCCGCATCAGCAGGCCCAATCGCCCCGCCGCCGCGCCGCATAAAACCTGCCTAATCGGCCATATACTGCCGCTTTGCCGCGCCCCCAAACCCCGCGATCCAAAAGCAAACGTGCATTAGCATCACGCGGCCCTTGCCGGCGCACACTTGGGCGTGGCCCGCGAATACCCGCGATCCATACAAGTGCTAGTCTTCCGTTGCCCCAGTTGCCTGTGCAAATTGGGTGCGTGTCGGGGCAACGGGGGCTGGCCATTCGAAAGGAACGACCATGTCAAAAGAATTCACATCCACTGCCGACAAAATGAAATCCGTCAAAACCGCATGGGATATGGCCCTCTCTGGCCCGAAAAAAGATGCGGCCCTGACGCATTACCAAGCGGCCCAAACGGCGCAGACGGCCAAGAACGATGCCGAATGCATCAAATGTCTGGATGCAGCCTCCTACGCTCTGGTATAAAGCGAACGGTTCCCCATGCCCACACTGGCATGGGGCGCCCTATTTTAGCAGCGGGCCATCATGATCCAAATACGCGCGGTCATAGGCGGCAAACTCCACCAGCGCGTCATAATCGTCAAACACAACGCGGCCCCGCTGAAAGGTCACCAACCCCTCTTCGCGCAATTCGCGCAGAACGCGGTTCACATGCACGGCGCTAAGGCCCATCGCATCGGCCAGCAGGTATTGCGACAAGGGGCAGGCAAAGCCGCCCTTTTCGGCCAGCCCCACCAGACGCAGCCGCGCCCCCAGTTCCAGCAGCAAATGCCCCATCCGTTCAGCCGCCGATCTGCGGCCCAGATCGATCAGATGTTCCACCACCATCGCCTCATCGCGCGAGGCGGCCCATAGCACCGCCGTGGCAAGGCGCGGGGTTTGCATAAACGCATCCAGCAAATCGCGCTGGCTTAGAACCGAGGCTTGAACAGGCGTGATCGGTTCAACATTGTGATCGGATGTGCGAAACAAAACCGACCGCAGGCCCAAAAAATCGCCTGGTATTTGAAAATCCACAATCTGCCGCGCGCCCGAAGGCAGCAGTTTGTACGAACAGGCCCAGCCCGATGCCAGCACATAGGCCGATTGATCCGACTGGCCTTGGTGAATCATATCAACCCCCACCGCAAACTTGCGCCTTCTGCGGTAAAGGTCTGACATCACTGCCAAATCTTGCGGGGCAAGCGCCACAAATGCCGCCAGTTTGCGGGCAAACGGGCTGTCTTGAATGGCAAGAATAGCGCTCGCATCTGCCATACGTTTCCCCCAAATCACACACCACAATAACCCGCATTTTCGGCAAAAAGTTCAGCATCACACTGATGTAGATCAACCTGCTGGCGCATTCTTGTGCAACCATCGCGCCAAACGCAGGGCCGCAATACGACCACCGCTTCAGCCTGCCAGACCTTTGATTGAAAGTCGAACCTTTATGCAACCTCAGCCAGATATCAACGGATTGGCAGCCCTTGCCATATGCGAATCGCTTCTTCTGGCGCTGAATGATCGCAATATCTTGCCCGAACGCGAAATCGTCGGCATTCTGCGCGATGCCGCCGCCGCGCACAAAGACCCGCCGCCAAACACCTATGATCCCGCCACCCACGAGGCTGTGGCCGCCCTGATCAACCTGATTATCGATGGCGGCAATTCGGTGCGCAGGCGTTAGGGCAAACTGGCCTTTCGGGCAGAAAGCCAGCCATGCGGATCAATGACGCTTAGCGCGCCCTACAGCCCGTTAATCGGCACCTTTAAAAACCGCTTTCCGCTGTCATCGGGTTCGGGCAATTCGCCCGCCCGCATGTTCACCTGCAAACTGGGAATAATCAGCTTTGGCATGGCCAGCGTTGCATCACGCGCCTCGCGGGTGGCCACGAACTGATCTTCGCTGATCCCATCGCGCACATGAATGTTATGGGCGCGCTGCTCGCTCACCGTAGTTTCCCACCGAATTTCGCGCCCATTTGGGCCGTAATCATGGCACATAAACAGGCGCGTTTCGGCGGGCATTGACAGCACCCGCTGGATCGATCGGTATAGCGTGCGCGCATCGCCGCCCGGAAAATCCGCCCGCGCCGACCCGCCATCGGGCATAAACAGCGTATCCCCAACAAAGGCCGCATCCCCCGCCACATGCGTCATACAGGCGGGTGTATGGCCGGGCGTGTGCATGACAAAAACCGTCATGCCGCCAATCTGATAGGTGTCACCATCTTTGAACAATCGGTCAAACTGGCTGCCGTCGCGCTGAAATTCCGTGCCCTCATTAAACACTTTGCCAAAGGTGTCCTGCACCATCGTGATATTTTCGCCAATGCCAATCTGCCCGCCCAGTTTGCCCTGAATATATGGCGCTCCTGACAGATGGTCGGCGTGAACATGGGTTTCAATCAGCCATTCCAACATCAGGCCATTTGCCTGAATATACGCAATCACCGCATCTGCCGAGGCATAGCTGATCCGCCCTGCGGCATAGTCAAAATCCATCACGCTATCGATCACAGCGCAGGCGGTGCTGGCTGGGTCGCGCACAACATAGGTCACTGTGTTGGTGGGTTCATCGAAAAAGGCGCTTACGTCAGGCTTGACCTGCAAATCAACGGCTTGCGGTAGGGGGGTAAAAGCTGCGGTCATGATCCATCCTTGCGTGTTGCGGGTTCAGCGGTGCGGCGGCCGATGATCTGGAAACCATCGCCATCTGGATACCCCGCTTCGGCACCTTACTGTAATGACTCATATCAATACTTATGCAGCTATATGAATATAAAATAACCTCAGCGCAATGTCATTTTTTCAGCAGAAATTGGCGCATGTGCCCGATTCGGCCCAGGTTCACCCCAAATCGCATCAATTTTGCCTAAAATTGCGCCGCAACTGCCCGCTTTTCGGGCAGCTATGCTGCATGTGCAACATTCCTGATCTGGCAGATACAACATTTGTTGCCGCGCCGCAGCAAGGGTGATGGTCTGACTAGCGGAAGGGCACGCGCCTTTCAATCAGGGCGCTGTTTAGGGGCGTCTTTTGTCAAACTTCAGCGCGCCGCATCCTCCCAAGCGGACGCAATAATGAAAGGACAGGGAATGAAGACATTTAAATCCTTAATGCTGGGGGCTGGCCTTGGCCTTAGCCTAACCAGCGCCGCTGTTGCGCAAGACACCATCAAAGTCGGCGTTCTGCATTCGCTTTCGGGCACGATGGCCATTTCGGAAACCACGCTGAAAGACACCGTTCTGATGATGATCGACGAGCAGAACAAAAAAGGCGGCCTTTTGGGCAAGCAGCTGGAAGCCGTGGTTGTTGACCCCGCATCCGACTGGCCCCTGTTCGCCGAAAAAGCGCGCGAATTGCTGACCGTGTCTAACGTGGCCGTAACCTTTGGCTGCTGGACATCGGTTTCGCGCAAATCGGTTCTGCCTGTGTACGAAGAATTGAACGGCCTGCTGTTCTACCCCGTGCAGTACGAAGGCGAAGAATCGTCCAAAAACGTGTTCTACACGGGCGCTGCGCCAAACCAGCAAGCCATTCCTGCGACCGACTATTTCCTGAACGAACTGGGCGTGCAGAAATTCGCGCTGCTGGGCACAGACTATGTCTATCCCCGCACCACCAATAACATTTTGGAAGCCTACCTGATCTCCAAGGGCATTCCAAAAGAAGATATCTTTGTAAACTACACCCCCTTCGGCCATTCGGATTGGTCGAAAATCGTGGCTGACGTTGTGGCCTTGGGCGCAGATGGTAAAAAGGTTGGCGTGATTTCCACCATCAACGGCGATGCGAACATTGGCTTTTACAAAGAACTGGCTGCGGCTGGCATTTCGGCAGATGATATTCCTGTCGTCGCCTTCTCGGTTGGTGAAGAAGAACTGTCGGGTCTGGATACCTCCAACCTTGTCGGCCACTTGGCGGCATGGAACTATTTCCAATCGGCTGACGTCCCTGTGAACGCCGAGTTTATCGAAAAGTGGAAAGCCTTTGCTGGCGCTGACCGCGTAACCAACGACCCAATGGAAGCAACCGTGATCGGGTTCCAAATGTGGGTGGCTGCGGTTGAAAAAGCTGGCACCACCGATGTCGATGCCGTGCGCACCGCGATGTATGGCCTCGAGGTTCCAAACCTAACGGGCGGTACTGCCAAGATGCTGCCGAACCACCACCTGACCAAACCTGTGCTAATCGGCGAAATTCGCGCCGATGGTCAGTTTGATATCGTCAGCCAGACCGAACCTGTTGCAGGTGATGCATGGACAGACTTCCTGCCAGAATCGGCTGTGCTGGAAAGCGATTGGCCCGGTCTGGGTTGCGGGATGTACAACAAAGACACCAAGACCTGTGTTCAGTTGACGTCCAATTACTAACCGCTCGTCCAAAAGGCTTGGGGGGGCAGAAATGCCCTCCCTACATCGGCCCGCGCGCGCTGTCTGTCCCGCGCCATGTAGGGACGGATGCAATACGCAAAAAATACGCAAAACATACGCAAAACAGCAGGAATTTAGGCCACTTATGCGCAAGATTTTCTCCCTTCTCGCCCTTGGCCTGATGCTGTGCTTTGGCACCCTTGCCCATGCGCAAACGCCCGCCCAATCTTTGGCCGAAGTCATGGCGCAAAACGCTGATTTCATTGCAAAACCTTCGCGCCAAACCATCGGCCCCGTCATTGCCGCCATCACCGCCACGGGTGATCCTGCCGCTGCCGCCGTCCTGTCTGCATGGGCGGAAAAGGGTCTGGGCCAGCGCAAGGATGGTGCGTTCTTTATCATTACAGATCAAGGGGATAGCTGGGGCTTGACCGACATTTCAGGCAGCCCCGCTGGCACCGCGCCAAAGGCGGATATCACCCAGCTAAAGCCCAATTCAGGCGTGCGCGGTCTCATCGCAGGGGCCTTGGTGCAGTTTCAACTGTCCGACCCCAACCCAGCACGGCGGATCGAGGCGCTAACCGCCATCGCCCGCGCGCCCGAAGAAGGCCACCTTGCCGCCCTGCGTTCCGCTATTGAGGGCGAGCAGGACAGCGATATTCTGTCGCAAAAACAACGACTTGAACGCTTGCTGACCTTGCAATTCGATCCTGACCCAGCCGCGCGCATTGCCGCGATTGATGGCTTTGGCAGCGATATCGGGCTGGATCTGCGCGCGGCATTAAACCCGCTACTGGCCACCTCGCGGCAGGCTTTTACCACCCCGCCCGAAGGCGCAAACATTGCTCAAACGCTGGAAATCGGCCGCGATATTTCGCGCCTAGAAGCCTATGACCTGCTGGTCGCAGCATCCCTTGCCCCCGCCCGCCTGACAGTGGAGGATGCGCGTAAGTCACTGGAATCTAACATAGAAAAC
>CAXNEP010000112.1:0-7262 GCA_964200865.1 Cypionkella sp.
CTTAGGTGCGCCGCATCGGCCCCTGTCCTTCACCGTGCCCACGGGGAACTTCGGCGATATTTTTGCGGGCTATATCGCCCGCCAAATGGGCCTGCCGATTGAAAAGCTGGTCATCGCCACCAACCAAAACGACATTCTGGATCGCGCGATAAAATCGGGCGGTTATCATGGCACGGGGGTGCGCCCTTCGATCAGCCCATCGATGGATATTCAAGTTTCCTCCAATTTTGAGCGCGCGCTGTATTATGCCTATGGCGCGGATGGGGCCGCGATTGCGGCGCTGATGGATGAATTGAAAACCACGGGCGGCTTTGCCATTTCAGGGGGCGCGCTGGAACGTTTGCGCGTGGCTTTCGCGTCGGGCGCGTGCAGCGAAGATGAAACGCTGGCCACCATCCAAACCGCCTATGCCACAACGGGCGAGGTGCTGTGCCCCCATTCTGCCGTGGGCGTTCATGTGGCGATGGATCATCAGGGCGCAACGCCGATGATCACGCTGGCCACCGCCCATCCTGCCAAATTCCCCGATGCGGTGCAGCGCGCCATTGGCCTGCGCCCCGCGCTGCCCACCCGTATGGCCGATCTGTTTGATCGCCCCGAACGCCTGACCCGCGTGCCAAATGATTTGGCCGCGCTGCAATCGCTTATCCGTGAAAGGATCGCCCGTTGATCTTGCCCGCCCAGTCTGTCACCGCCACGCGCCTCACCACCCTGCCCAATGGCTTTCGCATTGTGACCGAAACCATGCCCGGGCTGAAATCAGCCTCGGTTGGGGTTTGGGTGATGGCGGGCGGGCGGCACGAAACGGCGGCGCAAAACGGCATTGCGCATTTTCTGGAACATATGGCGTTTAAGGGAACAACGCGCCGCACCAGTCTGCAAATTGCCGAAGAAATTGAAGATGTTGGCGGCTATATCAACGCCTACACCTCGCGCGAGATGACGGCCTATTACGCCCGCGTGTTGCAGGCCGATGTGGGGCTTGCGCTGGATGTGATTGGCGATATCGTGCTGAACCCCGCCTTTGCGCCTGCTGAAATTGAGGTAGAGCGCGGCGTGATTTTGCAGGAAATCGGCCAGTCGCTGGACACGCCTGACGATATT
Source organism: Cypionkella sp. (assembly GCA_964200865.1). Classification (GTDB taxonomy): domain Bacteria; phylum Pseudomonadota; class Alphaproteobacteria; order Rhodobacterales; family Rhodobacteraceae; genus Cypionkella. The sequence continues at coordinate 1,105 of CAXNEP010000112.1, forward strand.
ATCTTCGATTGGCTGCAAGAAGTGTCCTATCCCGATCAATCCTTTGGCCGTACGATTTTGGGGCCAGAAGAACGGGTGTCCAATTTCAGCCGCGACGATTTGCAGGGCTTTATCAAGGCTCATTATGGCCCCGCGCAGATGATCCTATCTGCCGCAGGCGCGGTGGACCATGACGAGATTGTGGCGCAGGCCACTGCCCTATTTGGCCATTTGCCCGCCATTCCAGCCGCCACATTCCAGCCTGCCCGATTTACAGGCGCAATGCGGCGCGAGGTGAAAAAGCTGGAACAAGTGCATTTTGCCATGGCCTTTGACGCGCCCAGTTACCGCCACCCCGATGTGCATACCGCGCAGATTTATGCCACTGTAATGGGCGGGGGCATGTCTTCGCGCCTGTTCCAAAAAATCCGCGAAGAGCGCGGCCTGTGCTATTCGATCTTTACCCAGTCGGGCGCCTATGAGGACGCGGGGCAGATCACGCTGTATGCAGGCACTTCGGCGGCAGATATTGGCGATTTGATGAACCTGTGCGCGGACGAATTGAAACGCGCCGCCGATGATATTACAGGCGCAGAATTATCGCGCGCGCGTGCGCAGATCAAGGCGGGGATGTTGATGGGGTTGGAAAGCCCGTCTAGCCGTGCCGAACGTATTGCGCGGCTTTTGGCCATTTATGGCCGCGTGCCCGATATTGACGAATCAGTTGCCAAAATCGATGGCGTCAGCCTTGATGATTTGCGCCGCTATGCGGGCGAGGTGACATCGGCAGATCAGGCGCTTGCCCTGTATGGCCCCGTATCAAAGGCCCCCGATTTGGATGCTATGCGCGCACGCTTGGCGGCGTAATGTTTCGCCGCCGCCCTATTTTAAACACCGAAAGGCTGGTGCTGCGCCTGCCGCAGCACAGCGATTTTCGCGCTTGGACGCAGGAACGCTTGGCCTCGACCGCCCACCTGACCCAGTGGGAGCCGACATGGAGCGAAGATCACCTCTCCCGCCGCGCCTTTACCGCCCGCGTGGCTTGGGCCGCCAAGGCCGAGGCGCAGGTAACGGCGGTGCCGCTGTTTATCTTTCGCCGCGCTGATACTGCGCTGCTTGGGGCGATTACACTCGATAATATCCGCCGCGGCCCTGCTCAAGCGGGCACGATTGGCTATTGGATTGGCGCGCGCCATGCCCGCCAAGGCTATATGCGCGAATCTGTGCAGGCGCTGTGCCATTACGCCTTTACCAAACTGGACCTATCGCGGCTGGAAAGCGCTTGTTTGCCCGAAAATGTGGCCTCGCGCGGGGTGCTGGAACAATGCGGGTTCAAATATGAAGGCGTGGCCCAATCTTATTTGCAAATTGACGGGCGCTGGCGCAACCATGTGCTATACGCAAACCTTCGGGGCGATCGGCGCGGGCGCACAGATGTAGGTTAGGCCCTGCACGGGCGCGCTTTGGGGGCCGCCCCTTGGGGTAAATGAATGAACGATATCAAAATCCTACTGCTGCGCGGTGTAAATGTGGGCGGGGCCAACCGCCTGCCGATGCCCGAATTTCGCCAGTATCTGACCGAACTGGGCCTGACCCATGTGCAGACCCATATCCAAAGCGGTAATGTGGTGTTTGCGGGCGGTGATGCGGATATGGATGCCACGATCAGCGCAGGTATGAAGCTGCGCTTTGGTTTTGCGCCGCGCCTGTTCTTTTTTTCTTTGGTAGATTTTATGGCCATTCTGGCTGCCAACCCCTATGCGGCGCATGGCGCGGCGAATGGCGCGCTGGTGCATTTGTATTTCCTATCCGCGCCATTTTCGCCAGAGCAGGCGGCGCAACTGACTGCACTTGCCGCGCGCGATGAAAGCATCACCTTTACGCCCCGTGCGGCATATCTGCATGCGCCATCGGGCATTGGCCGATCGGCATTGGCGGAAAAGCTAAGCCAAATAAAATCGGTTGACGTCACCGCGCGCAATTACACCTCTGCTGCGGCGATTGCCGCGCTGGCCGCCACCATCCCTGCCTGAGGTGCCATGCTGAACCCCGCCGATCCTGCCTTTGTTGCCCATCTGTCCAGCACTTTGCCACCAGCTACGCTGCGGGATGCCGAGCCGGGCGATTTGGCCGAACCGCGCGGGCGCTGGCACGGCATGGCGGGGGCTGTGGCGCGGCCTGCCAATACGGATGAAGTTGCGCAGATTGTGCGAGTTTGCGCGGCGGCCCGCGTGGGCATAGTGCCGTTTGCAGGGGGCACGGGGCTGGTGGGCGGGCAGATCATGCCGCAGGGGGCAGGGCCCGCGCCGCTGCTGATCTCGCTTGAACGGATGACGGGCCTGCGCGCGCGCTATCCGTTTGAAAACTGCATGGTGGTCGATGCGGGCATGATCTTGGCCGATGTGCAGCGCCATGCCACGGACATGAGGCGGATTTTTCCGCTATCCTTGGCGTCCGAAGGGTCTTGCCGTATTGGCGGAAACCTTGCCACCAATGCGGGCGGCACGGCGGTGTTGCGCTATGGCAATGCCCGCGATTTGGTTTTGGGGATTGAGGCGGTTTTGCCCGATGGGTCGGTGCTGCACGGACTAAAACGCCTGCGCAAGGACAATACGGGCTATGATCTGCGCCATTTGCTGATTGGGTCTGAAGGCACGCTGGGCATTATCACCGCCGCCGCGCTGCGCCTTTATCCAGCGCCTGCCTCCACCGCCACGGCGCTGCTGACCGTGCCATCACCTGCCGCAGCGCTAGACCTTTTGGCGCTGGCCGAAGGGCGGCTTTCGGGGATGATTTCTGCCTTTGAACTGATCGGCCAGCAGGGGCTGACCTTTTTGGCCGAAACCATGCCCGATGTGGCCGTGCCCCTAGCCGCGCCGCAGGGCTGGCTCGTGCTGGTGGAAATTGGTCTGCCTTCGGGCCTTGGCGATGCTGCCGCGCAATTGGAGGGCCTGTTTGCCGCAGCACTGGGCGCAGGGTTAACCGAGGATGGCATTATCGCCGCCAGCGAATCGCAGCGCGCTGCCCTGTGGCGCATCCGCGAATCAATCCCCGAGGCGAACCGCCGTATCGGTGCAATCTCTAGCCATGATATTTCGGTACCGCTTTCGGCCATCCCCGAATTCATCGCCCGCGCCACGCGCGAGCTGGGCGCCTTGGGCGATGTGCGGATCAATTGCTTTGGCCATGTCGGGGACGGTAATTTGCATTACAACGTGTTTCCATCAGCGGGGCGTAAGGCGGCTGAATACGCAGAAAAACGTAATGTCATCAAAGCATTGGTGCATGATATCGTGCATGACATGGGCGGGTCTGTTTCGGCCGAACATGGGCTGGGGCGGCTGAAAACCGATGATCTGACGCGATACGGCGACCCCGCCAAAATCGCCGCGATGCGCGCGATAAAGTCGGCATTAGACCCGTTTGGCATTATGAACCCAGGGGCAGTGCTGGGCTGAAAAAAGGGGCACCTCGCCAGCTTTGCCAGCGAGGTGCTTGGGGTGGGTGGTCTTCACGTGTTGCAAGCAGCGCGATCCAAGAGGGTATGGGTGACTACCCGTTTGGATAGGCTTATGGTTAAGGCCAGAGTGTAAACTTGTCGTTAACATGCAAAAGTTTTTTTGCAAAAATCGCAAAAAATTATCCGCGCGATAGCAGGGCATCGGGCCGCATTTTTGCGATGGACTGGGTGATCAAGGCGGCAAGAACCGCTTTGATGCTGTCACCCACTAAAAACGGCGCGGCCAGCAGGGCCGCCTCGAACAGGGTTTGGTCCAGCATCACCGACATTCCAGTCACGCCGATGATGTTCAACACGACAACGCCGCCAATCGCAGCGCCAGCAAAGGCGGCAACGCCCACGCGCGCGCGCCATGTTTGCACGACCCAGCCCGCAACAAAGGCCGCAATTGGAAAGCCAATCAGATAGCCGACCGAGGGCGAAGCAAACACGCCCAAACCGCCGCGCCCGCCTGACAGCAAAGGCAGGCCAGCGGCAACCAGCGCCAAAAACAGCACAACCGCCAGCGCCCCCCGCTTTGCGCCCAGCACAGTGCCGCACAGCATCACGCCCAAGGATTGCGCCGTGATCGGCACGCCAGAAATAAGGTCAATTTTAGGGATTAGTCCCAAGATAGCAATAAGCGCCGCGAAAAGGGCGATTTGGGTGACGGATTTTTCCATGGGGCGGCTCCTATACTTTGGGTCTGTTTAGCGGCGGGGGTTGCCCTAGTCCATCCCGCGCGCGGTCAACACCCTCCCTAATCTGCCCCGCCCCCTAATCCACCCCACCGCGCGCGCGCAGCGCTTCGGCCACGCGGGCGGCATCGTCCAGCGCCGCAAGTGTCAAGGCAGGCAGGATGCGCCAGCGCGGACGGGCAGGGCTGCGGGCGCGCCATGCCAGCGCCAAATCACCCGCGCGCAGCAGCATGACGGGGATAAAGCGGATGGTCAGTGCAATGGCAAGGGCCATGCGCGTGGCGGGGATGGCCCGTGCAAAGGGGCGCAGCAGCCCTTCGATGACCGCAATCATATCGGTCAGCCGCGTGGTCATCGTTACGACATTGGCCAGCGCGACAGCAGTGATCATGCGCAGAATAATCGCAATTCCCGCTGGGTCGCGCAGCCACAAATGCCACGCAGCGACAATAGCCACAAAGGGCCACAGCATCCAAAGCGGGCGCAGCGAGGCGCGGGCAAATCCACCTCCGCCGCTGGCGATTAATCCCGCCGCCCCAATTGCGGCAAGGGCCAAATGCGCAGGCTCGCGCAGGGCAAACAGGGCGATTGTGGCCAGCGCTAGGGCCGCCAGTTTGCCCCCCGCAGGCAAGGTATGCGCCCAAATTCGGCTAGGATAGGTCAGTGTCAGCATCAACAGCGCCCCAGTCCTGCATGGCGGCGGTAAAGGCGGGCAGCACGGCAGCGGGCGGCCCATCGGCCTGCACGCGCCCGCCCTCGAGCCAGATCACCCGCGCGGCCCCGGTCATGCTGGCAGGATCGTGGCTGATGGTGATAATTTGCTGGGGCAGAGCGGCAAGACGGCGTGCAAGGCGGATTTGCGTGGGCAGATCCAGCCCTGCAAAAGGTTCGTCCAGCAAAATGGTTTTAGGGGCCATGGCCAAGACCGACAGAAGGCACAGGTAATGGCGCTGCCCGCCCGAAAGGGTATGGGTTGGGGCGTCGGCCCAATGGGCGCGCCCTTCAGCGGCGAGCAGGGCCAGCGCAGCATCACGCGCGCGGCCCGCCGTTTGCCCCATTTGGCGCAGACCAAAAGCGATTTCTTCGGCCACTGTCGGAAACAAGATTTGCGCATCGGGGTTTTGAAACACAATCCCCACCGCCCCCAGCATCGCGCGCCGATCATCGGGGTTTTGACCATGCACCTGCACTGTGCCGCCGCCTTTGGGGATAAGCCCTGCGATCAGGCGCAAAAGCGTGGTCTTACCCGACCCGTTGCGCCCAATGATGCCGATGCGATTTTCGGTTAAATTCAGCGTCAGGGGCGCGATAATCTCGCGCCCTTGCAACGTGACGGACGCGGTGTGAAGGGCAATCATAAAGGCCGCGCTATGATCAGCTGTTGCCCGCGCGGCAATTCAGTGGGGGTGAATTCGGCCCCGTAGCCAGAGGCGTGCAGCAGATATTCAACGTCCGACCGCAGCATATGATAGGGCGCGCGCGCGGCATGGGTGACCACGCCATCGGGCTGGCGAAAGGGTGTCAAATAACTCGCTTCTGGGGCCAAAAACACCGTCAGCATCAGTTTTTGCAGGTTAGGACAGGCGGCGCGCAGCGAGATCAGCGCGCGGCGCAGATGGTTCATCGGCAGATGCGTGAACACGGCAAAGGCTATGGCATGGGTGATAGTGCCTGGCACGCCAAGATAGGAAAACTCGGCGTCTTCAATCAGATGATGGATTGGCAGGCGCACCGGGTCAGCCAGTTCGCGGCCATGCCCCGCCCGCATCAAATCGCCCGATAAATCGGTTGCCCAGTAATGCCCCGTGTCCAAATAGGGCACGGCGCGGCAGCCAAGGCGCAAACTGCCTGCGCCGATGTCTAAAAGATAGTGATGCGGGTCTAGCCCCTGATCCAGCAAGATTTGCATTTGGATCAGGCCCGTCTCCTCCCACCGCCCGCCGACGATATCGCGGTGACGGCCCTGGGCAAGGGCATCCTTA
>CAXNEP010000113.1:0-7261 GCA_964200865.1 Cypionkella sp.
CCCGAATGCAGCGTGCACAGAATAACCTCCAACGCGGATTTATCGGGGACTTTCGGGTGCGGATCCACAGGAATGCCGCGCCCGTTGTCGCGCACGGTAAGCGAGCCGTCGGCGTGCAGTTCCACCTCGATCCGCGTGGCGTGGCCCGCCACAGCCTCGTCCATCGAATTGTCCAAAATCTCGGCGGCCAAATGGTGATAGGCCCGCTCGTCAATCCCGCCAATATACATGCCGGGGCGCAGGCGCACGGCCTCTAGCGGTTCCAGCACCTCGATTGAAGAGGCATCATAAGTATCGTTTTGGCCATTTGGCGGGATCAGGTCGGCGGGCATGGGGCATCCTTTGGCTAGGGCAGCATTAGACCACGCGCGGGGGGGCGGGCGCAAGATGTGGGGCGCCGCGCCGTGGCCCTAGCCGCGCAGATGTTTACGCAGCCAAAAGGCCAGCTCGCCCTCATCCAGCAGACGCTGGGCGGCGCGGATGATGATGGGGCCGATTTCTGTGGCCGTCCAATTGGCCTGAATGCCGTTGAAGGCCAACGCCACATCCATCGCGCGAAAGGCGGTGCGTTTGTTCGCATCATTAAAGCAATGCCCCTGCGCGGTGGCAATCGCATAGGCGGCGGCCAAATCATAAGCGTCTTCAATCATGCCATAGGCAAGGCGATTTTCAACGCGGGCCAAGGCCCAGTCTAGCGATTTGTCCAAGGCTAGGCCCGCAAGTTCGCCCTCATTCAAGACAGAATCGTGGATATCAATCACCATCTGCGGGGTTAAAACGGCGAAAGTCATTTGTCTTTAAGATAGTCCAAAACGGGCTGGACTGCGCTTTGTGTGGATTTCAAATACGCGCGCAGGGCATCCATGCAGATAGGCACCCCGCTGTCCACCTCCACCGCCTCGGCGGGCACCAAATACCCCACCAGCGCGGAATTTTTCAAAATCGCCACGGGCTGGCCGTTTGCGCGATCAAACACCTTTTGCGGCTCGCGCAATTCGGTCATGGTGCAAATTTGGGGGGTGGCAAGGCGTGTCATGGGGTTGCTCCTGTTGGTGTGTAGTGCAATATACACTGCAATACATATTTAGTCTATTAAGATCATATAGCGGAGGGCGCGATGCGGGTTCTATTCACGGGCGGTTCGGGCAAGGCGGGGCGGCATGTGGTGCCTGTTCTGACGGGTGCGGGGCATCAGGTGCTGAATGTTGATCTGGTGCCGCTGAATGCGGCGGGCGTGCCCGACCTGATCGCCGATATCACCGATCTGGGGCAGGTGTATAGCGCGATGCGCAGCCATATCGGCATGGAAAGTCTGGAGACAGGCACGGGCGCGCAAGTGTTTGATGCGGTTGTACATTTCGCCGCCGTGCCGCGCATTTTGCTTGCGCCTGACAGCGAGACGTACCGCGTCAACACCATGTCCACCTATAACGTGATCGAGGCGGCGGCGAAGATGGGGGTCAAAAAGATCATCATCGCCAGTTCCGAAACCACCTATGGCGTGTGCTTTTCCGAAGGCCAAACCGACCCCGCCTATCTGCCGCTGGACGAAGACTATGACGTGAACCCGATGGACAGCTATGGCGCATCCAAAGTGGTGAACGAGGTGACAGCCCGCGCCTTTGCCCGCCGCTTTGGCATTGATATTTACGCCCTGCGCATCGGCAACGTGATGGAACCGCAAGATTACGCGGCCTTCCCAGACTATGCCGCCAACCCCGCTCAACGCCGCCGCATCGCGTTTTCCTATATCGATGCCCGCGATTTGGGGCAGATGGTGAATTTGTGTTTGGAAAAGGATGGGCTGGGCTATCAGGCCTTTAACGTGTCCAACGACAACAACTCGGTGCCGCAGCCCAATTCGCAATTGCTGGCCGAGTTTTTCCCGAACGTGCCGCTAAAGCGCGCGGTGAGCGAGGACGAGGCGCTGTTTTCATCGGCCAAGGCAAAGCAGGTGCTGGGGTTTGCGCCCAAACATAACTACCAATGGTAGGGGGCGTGTTTACACGCACCACCTATGCGCGTAACCTTGCGTTAACCATGCAAGGTTAGGCTGGGGGCGTAAGGGGGCAGTATGAATCAGTTGCATTACGGCGATAACCTAAAGGTGCTGCGCGACAGTATCGCGGGCGAATCTGTTGACCTGATCTATCTTGACCCCCCGTTCAATTCTAACGCGGGCTATAACATTCTGTTCAAAGGCCCAGCTGGCAGCGACAGCACCGCACAGATCGAGGCGTTCGATGACACATGGCACTGGAATGACAGCGCCGAGGCCGCCTTTGGCGATGTGATGCGGGGCGGAAACGCCAACGTGTCCCAAATGCTGCGCGCCATGCGCAGTTTTCTGGGCGATAATGATATGATGGCCTATCTGGCCATGATGGCCGTGCGGCTGATTGAATTGCACCGCGTGTTGAAGCCCACGGGGTCGCTGTATTTGCACTGTGATCCGACCGCGAGCCATTACCTGAAGATTTTGCTGGATGCGGTGTTTGGGAAAGAAAATTATCGCAATGAAATCAGTTGGAAGCGGTCGAGCGCGCACAACGATGGAAAACAAGGTAGAAAGCAATACGGCAATATAACTGACACCATCTTTTTCTACACAAAGGGAAAACAGTGGACGTGGAACCCCACCTATACGAGTTATGATGAGTCATATATCGCTTCCGCATATCGCTTGATTGACAGCGATGGTCGTCGTTATCGGCGTGGTGACTTAACAGCGGCGAAATCTGGCGGAGACGTTTCTTATTCTTGGCCAGTAAAGCGCCTAATCGGTGGCGATTGGGAAGCTGATTTGAATGACGAGTATAAAGCGCCCAACGATGGATGGGAATATCGCCAAGTCCCACCATACAATGGCCGTTTCTGGGCTTATAGCAAAGAAAACATGCGAAAGTTTGCGGCGGAAGGAAGGCTTGTTTACGCCTCAACTGGCATGGCAGAATATAAAAGGTATTTGGACGAGATGCCTGGCGTTCCATTGCAGAACCTTTGGGGCGATATTGCGCCAGTGTTGGGCAAAGATAGCCTCGGCTACCCCACCCAAAAACCCGTGGCCCTGCTCGAACGCATCCTTGCCGCCTCGTCCAACGAAGGCGATGTGGTGCTAGACCCGTTCTGCGGTTGCGGCACAACAGTTCACGCGGCGCAAAAGATGAACCGTAGTTGGATTGGCATTGATGTCACCCACCTTGCCATTGGCCTGATCGAAAAGCGATTGCGCGAGGCGTTTCCTGCCGTGCAGTTCAAAACCTTTGGCGTGCCGCAAGATATCGAAGGCGCGCGCGATATGGCCGCGCGGGGGCGCGACGATAAGAATTACTATTTCGAGTTTGAAAAATGGGCGCTGTCGCTGATTGCCGGCCAGCCCGGCAATCTGTCGAAAAAGGGCGCGGATAAGGGGATTGATGGCAACATCTATTTCGGCCCCAAATCCGAAGGCAGGGCCATCGTCTCGGTCAAGGCGGGCGATAACGTGGGCGTGTCGATGATCCGCGATTTGCGCGGGGTGATCGAGCGCGAAGGGGCCAGCGTTGGCATTTTCCTAACCCTCTCCGAACCCAGCCGCCCGATGATCACCGAAGCCGCAGGCGCGGGCCAGTTTGAAATGGACGGGTTTTCCCCCGTGCCGCGCATCCAGATTGTGACGATTGAGCAGGCGATGGAACTGCGCGACCGCGCCGTGCGCCTGCCCGCCAAGTTTGACAATTTCAAAAAGGCGGTTGCGGAAGAAGACACCAGCCGCCAAAAGGCGCTGGATTTGTAACGCAGCGCTGCCCCTACAGATGTAGGGACGGATGCAATACGGATGCAATACGCAAAGCATACGCAAAACATACGCCCGTTTGCCCCAAAACCGCCCAAATCCGCGCGCGCGGCCTGCCCACCATTGCAGCGCGCGCGGGGGGCATTATATTGCTGCCATGCGCACCCAATTTGCCCCCCTAACCCTTGCCCTAACCCTGCTCGCCGCCCCCGCTTTGGCGCATCCGCATATGTTTTTGGACACCTCGGTTGAGGTGATGTTCAACGCAGGCGGAGCGGCGGAATCTGTCAAGATTACATGGGTTTATGATGATCTGTCATCCCTGCAATACATCGCCGATCGCGCGTTGGATATGGATGGGGACGGCGTTTTGACCCCCCCAGAAAAGGCCGCCCTGACAGGGTTTGATATGAACTGGGATGCAGGTTTTCCGGGCGATACCTATGCCTTGCTGGGCGGCGTGGATCAGGGCCTGTCGCGCCCGCGCGATTACACGGCTGATTATAAGGATGGCAAAATCATCACCACCCATATCCGCGATTTGCCCGCGCCTTTGCCACTAAATATAGGGCAAACGCTGACAATTCAGGTCTATGACCCTGGCTTTTACGCGGCCTATACGCTGCAATCGGCGGCGCTGGAATATGGCGGCGCGGCGCGGGCCTGCGCGGCGCAAATCTGGGAACCAGACCGAGATGCCGCCGACGAGGCTTTGTTGGCCGCCCTTGCCGAATACAGCGCGGATGAGGATGTCGAAGCCGACTTTCCCGCCATTGGTGCCGCCTATGCCGAGGAGGTGCGCGTGACATGTGGCGATTGATCCTTGCCATCGTGATCTTTGGCGAACTCGTCTTGGTAATGTGGGCCACGGGCCAATTTGCGAACTTTGGCGCGTGGGTTCTGGCATCGCAGCGCGAGGTGCAGGATATGCTGGCAGGGGCCATTCGCGCGCTGCGGTCGGGCGATATAGGGGCGCTGGCGGGGTTTTTGGGCATATGCTTTGCCTATGGCGTGCTGCACGCGGCAGGGCCCGGGCATGGCAAGCTGGTGATTGGGGGATACGGGTTTGCGCGGCGGGTGACGGCGCGCAAACTGGCGGTGGTATCGGTTGTCTCCTCGCTGGCACAGGCCCTTGTTGCCGTGGTGGCGGTGTATGCCATTGTTGCGGTTCTGGGACTATCGCGGCAGGTGGCAGGGGATGTGGTGGACAGTATTATGGCCCCGCTTGGCAGTGCTGCGATTGCGGTGTTGGGGCTGTATTTGGTGTATCGGGGGGCGCGGGGCCTGCGCGCGCAGTTTGCGGCGCAGGCGCATCACGACCATCACGATCATGACCACGGTCCTGATTGCGGCTGCGGACATGCGCATGGCCCAACGGTGGATCAGGTGCAAACAGCCCAGTCCCCGCGCGAGGTTGCAGCCCTGATCGCCGGCATTGCCCTGCGCCCCTGCACGGGGGCGGTGTTTGTGCTGATTTTGACATGGCAACTTGGCATTGGGGCTGCGGGAATTGCAGGGGCCTTTGCCATGGGGCTGGGCACGGCGGCCTTTACTGCCGCTGTCGCGCTGATGTCGGTTTTCGCGCGCGAGGGGGCCTTTGGCGGGCTGGGCCTTGGGCAATTGGCGCGGGTACTGCCTTGGGCGGAAATCGTCGCGGGCGGGGTGATTGCCATAGGGGCAGGGGCGGCGCTGGTGGCGGCGATTTAGCGATCCTCAGCTTGCCTAAATCTTGGGCAAGCGTTAGCACGGGCGGCATGACACACACGCCCCGCCTGACCTATTCTAAACATGCCACCGCCACGCTGGTGCTGGGCCTGCCGCTGGTTGGCAGTCATCTGGCGCAGATGTCGCTGCATGTTGTCGATACCGTGATGCTGGGCTGGTATGGGGTGACGGAACTGGCCGCGATGGTGATTGCGACATCGCTGTTTTTTGTGGTGTTCATCCTTGGGTCGGGCTTTGCCAATGCGGTGATGCCGATGGTGGCGCAATCTGTGGGCGCGGGGGACGAGGCGCAGGTGCGGCGCGCGGCGCGCATGGGGCTGTGGCTGTCTATCGGGTATGGGCTGCTGACATACCCGCTGTTTTGGCATTCCGAAGCGGTCTTGTTGGCGCTGGGGCAAAAGCCCGAAGTGGCCGTGCTGGGCCAAGAGTTTTTGCGCATTGGCGGGCTAGGGATGATCCCTGCCTTGGTGATTATGGCAATCAAAGGGTATCTGGCCGCGCTGGGGCGCACGCAGGTGGTGCTGTGGGTCACAGTTGCGGCCATTCCTGCCAATGCGCTGGGAAATTACATGCTGATTTTTGGCAATTTCGGCGCGCCAGAATGGGGAATTGCGGGGGCGGCTGTCGCCTCGGTTTCGGTGCAGGCGCTGTCGATGCTGGTGCTGCTGGCCTATGCGGGACTGCTGCCCGAACTGCGCCGCTACCATTTGTTTCAGCGGTTTTGGCGGGCGGATTGGCCTGCCATGGGACAAGTGTTTCGGCTGGGCTGGCCCATTGGGGTAACGCTGCTGGCCGAATCTGGCCTGTTTGCAGCAACTGCCGTGATGATGGGCTGGATCGGCACGAAGGAGTTGGCCGCGCATGGCATAGTGCTGGAAATCACCGCGATGGCCTTTATGGTGCATCTGGGCCTGTCCAATGCGGCGACCATCCGCACGGGCCATGCCTTTGGCAGCCATGATGCGCGCGGGCTGCGCGATGGGGCGCGGGTGGTGATTGGCATATCGGCGTTGTTCGCGCTGGTGGTGATTGCGACCTTCCTCATCACGCCGCGCCCGCTGATTGCGCTGTTTTTAGACCCTGCTGCCATTGAGGCCCCCCAAATCCTGGCCTTTGGCGTCACGCTGATGGCCATTTCGGCGCTGTTCCAAGTGGCTGATGCAATGCAAGTCATCGCGCTGGGCCTGCTGCGCGGCATTCATGACACGCGCATTCCGATGATTGCGGCCGCCATTAGCTATTGGGGCATTGGGATGCCTGCCGCCTATGCGCTGGCGTTTTGGGCGGGGCTTGGCGGGGTTGGTCTGTGGCTGGGCCTAACGCTGGGGCTGGCCTGCGCTGCCGTCACGCTGATGTGGCGGTTTTGGGCCAAAGCACCGCGCGCGGTATAGGCTATTCCGCGGCCTCGCCCTGCGTCAAACGTTCGGATTTCTTGCGTACCAGAACAAGGCGCAAATCATGCATGGCGAGCAGCAGCTTATCTGTGACTGCCTCTAGCGCATCGTCACTGGCGCGCGACTGCGCCCATTGCGTGGTCAGGTTCATATGATCGATCGCGCGGAAGATATCATCGACATCGCGGGCGGCCAAAAGGGCCGTGCGTTCGGCCACCCAAGTAGCGATGGCCGCTTTGTCGGCATCGGTCAAAACCCGTTCGCCATGCGGTTTGATCGCGCCGTTTTTGACATTCACAATCGCAATCTCTTCCAAATCAATGCGGCGCTGGCGGTTTTCGGTATCTACCCGAAACACCGCCGCGCC
>CAXNEP010000114.1:0-7253 GCA_964200865.1 Cypionkella sp.
AATATCGGTTCCCGGAATTTCCAGCGCCTTGCAGGCGGGGTCGATATTCAAAAACGTCAGGCTAGACTGAGGCGCAAAGAAATCGCGCCACATGCGCAGGCTGCCGCCTTTGTAGATGCCAATTTCCAGAAAATTCACTCGCTCGCCCATCCACGGGGCCATCTCGCGGTCGTACACGTCTAGGTAGTGATCCATCTTGAACAGCATTTTTTCATCTGTTCGCGCCAGAAAGTGGCGAAAGTAATTGCCCGTGCCGAAATGCCGATTGCCTGCCATGCTGTGCCCCCAAAGTTTTCGCCACTTTGGCAAGGCAGGCGGCAAAATGCCAGCAGATTCAACTGCCGCGATAGGTGGAATAGGCAAAGGGCGAAATCAGCAGCGGCACGTGATAATGCGCGGTAGGGTCGCTGATGCCAAAGCGGATAGGGATTTGATCAAGGAAAATCACCTCGCCCGATGCCTGCCCAGTTGCGCGCAGATAATCGCCCGCATGGAACACCAGCTCATATTGCCCAGCGGTCAGCGCCGCGCCTTCCAACATGGGGCCATCGATGCGCCCGTCGCTGTTCGTCACCACTTCGGCGATTTTCTTGTGGCTGTTGCCCGTCACGCGGTACAGCCAAATCGCAACCCCCGCCGCAGGTTTGCCCCGCGCCGTATCCAGCACATGCGTTGTCAGTTTGCCCATCGCGCATCCCCTTGTTTGGGGCAGCATAGCACCGAGGGACGTGCAAAAACCACCCTTCCCAAACGCAGGACTTTCAGGCTTTATTTGATAATGTTTTCCGCGCCTTTACCGTAACCTGTTCAAAAGGAGCCTTCATGCCGCAGCCCCCCCGCTATCCGCGCGATTTTCATGGCCACGGGCAAAACCCGCCCGATGCGGCATGGCCAAACGGGGCGCGTATCGCCATATCGCTTGTGCTGAATTATGAAGAGGGCGGCGAGAATAACATCCTGCACGGCGATGGCCAGTCAGAGGCGTTTTTGTCAGATATCGCAGGGGCCGCACCTTGGCCGAATATGCGCCATTGGAACATGGAATCACTCTATGATTACGGCGCGCGGGCGGGGTTTTGGCGGCTGCATAGGCTATTCACGGGGCTGAACATTCCTGTTACCATTTATGGCGTGGCAACAGCGCTGGCGCGCAATCCTGAACAAGTAGTCGCAATGAAGGCGGCGGGGTGGGAAATTGCATCCCACGGGCTGAAATGGGTCGATCACCGCGATATGCCCGCAGATACCGAACGCGCCCAGATTGCCGAGGCGATCCGCCTGCATACCGAGGTTGTCGGCACCCCGCCGCGCGGGTGGTACACAGGGCGGTGCAGTGTGAATACGGTGGATTTGGTGGCAGAAACTGCCCAAATGGATTGGATTTCAGACACTTATGACGATGATCTGCCCTATTGGCGGCAGGTGGGTGCGCGCGATCAGTTGATCATCCCCTATACGCTGGAAGCCAACGATATGCGCTTTGCCACCGCGCCGGGGTATATCGAGGGCGAGCAGTTTTTCACCTATCTGAAAGATACATTTGACGTGCTCTATGCCGAAGGTATGGCGGGGGCGGCCAAGATGTTTTCGGTGGGGCTGCATTGCCGTCTGATCGGGCGGCCGGGAAAAATCGCGGGGTTGATGCGGTTTTTGGACTATGCCCGCGCACATGAAGGGGTTTGGTTTGCGCGGCGCGGCGATATTGCCGCGCATTGGGCAAAAACCCATCCGCCCAAGCGGTTTGACCGCCCCAGCCAGATGGATCGTGCGGCGTTCATCGCGCGCTTTGGCGGGATATTTGAACACAGCGCATGGATTACTGAACGCGCGTTCGAATTGGAACTTGGCCCCGCGCATGATACCGCCATTGGCCTGCATAACGCCCTTGCCCGCATGTTCCGCAGTGCGACGCACGCGGAACGGTTGGGCGTTTTGCGCGCGCACCCCGACCTTGCAGGCAAACTTGCAGCGGCCAAGCGGCTTACGGCGGAATCTACCGCCGAACAGGCCAGCGCCGCCTTGGACGCCCTGACGGATAGCGAGCGCGAAACCTTCCAGCGCCTAAACGCCGCCTATGTCGAAAAACACGGCTTTCCCTTTATCATTGCCGTGCGCGACAATACCAAGGCCAGCATTTTGCACGCTTTTGAGACCCGGCTGAACAATAGTTCAGAAATAGAATTCGCCACCGCCTGCGTCCAAGTGGAACGTATTGCCCAGTTGCGCCTAAAGGATATCTTACCATGAGCGGTTACTATTCCCCCACAGGCGGGCTGCCCCCGCAAACCAGCCTGATGACAGGCCGCGCGATGTTTACCGAAAGCTTTGCCTTTATTCCCAAGGGCTGCTTTTCCGATATCGTCACCAGCTATCTGCCGCACTGGCGGGCTACAAAACTGTGGCTGATCGCGCGGCCAATGACGGGGTTTTCCGAAACATTCAGCCAATATGTGATGCAGGTGCAGGCAGGCGGCGGCAGCGATTTGCCTGATGCGGATGCTGGCGCAGAACATTTTCTGTTTATGACCGATGGCGAGATGACCCTTACCATCAACGGCGATAAGCACAGTATGACTGCGGGCAGTTACGCCTTTATCCCCCCCGCCGCAAAATGGACACTCACCGCCACCCAAACCGCGCATTTCCACTGGATTCGCAAGCGGTATGAGGTGGTGGAGGGAATCGACATTCCCCCCGCCTTTGTGACCAACGAAAAGGATCACCCCCTGATCACCATGCCCGATACAAACGGCGTTTGGGGCACGACCCGCTTTGTTGACCCTGCCGATATTCGCTATGACGCGCATGTCAACATCGTCACCTTTCAGCCGGGCGGCGTGATTCCGTTTGAAGAAACCCATGTGATGGAGCATGGGCTTTTCGTTCTAGAAGGTAAGGCCGTGTATAAGCTGAACCAAACTTGGGTCGAGGTAGAGGCAGGCGATTTTATGTGGCTGCGCGCCTATTGCCCGCAGGCCTGCTATGCCGCAGGGCCGGGGCCGTTTCGGTATCTGCTGTATAAAGACGTGAACCGCCATGCCGCGCTAAATGGAGTATTTGGGCGATGATCGGCGCCCAGCCGCTGACCGCAGATGCATTCGCCCCGTTTGGCGATGTTTTGGAAGTGGGCGGCGCGGCGCGGGTGATCAACGCAGGTCTTTGCAACCGCTATCACGACCGCGCCCGCATGGATTTTTCTGATGGCCGCGCGGGGATATCGATATTCCATGCCCAATGCCGCGCCCTGCCTTATCATTTTGATCTGATCGAACGTCACCCTTTGGGCAGCCAAGCCTTTATCCCTATGTCAGACGACCCGTTTTTGGTGATTGTCGCACAGGGGCCGCTGGCCACGCCGCTTGCGTTTTTGACCAATGGCGCGCAGGGCATCAACCTGCATCGCGGCACATGGCACGGCGTTTTGACGCCGCTGTCAGGCAGCGGCCTGTTTGCGGTGATGGACCGCATCGGGGCGGGCGATAATCTGGAAGAATACCGCCACCCAACAGGTTGGACAGTGATGCGCGATTAAATCCGGAAAATCGGCTGCATCAGGCGCGGGATTAGCGCGTTAAACCGCAAGGGCGCATCGGTGACGGCCAAGCAGATGCAATCCTCATCGCCCATGGCGACAGGGGTATGCTCGTCCGCCTCAGTTGCGATTTCAATATCGCCGCGCGCAAACTGCTGCGCTTCGTCGCGGAACGCGCCCTTTAGAACCAAGGTCAGTTCCATACCGCGATGGCCGTGGTCTGGCACGGCCTGACCCGCAGGGATGTGCAACAGGCGAGCTGATCCTTTGCCCTTGGTGGGCAAAATGGCCTGACGCACGCCCATGCCCAATTTGCGCCATTTGATCACCGACAGATCGGTGCCAACATAATCTTGCAACGGCGCGGGCAGCACGGGATGCTTTGGTTTTTTCGGGGCAGCAGTTGGCGCTGGCATATCAAGGCGCACCATTGCGCGGGCCAGCGCTTCATCAGACATCGGGGCAACATCATCGCCGCCGTCCAAAATCGCGCCGCCCATCGCCTCGTATGCGGCAAGGGCTGCGCGGCAGTCATCGCACAGCGAGATATGTGTTGCCACGGCAAGATTAAACGCCTCGGACAGGGTGCCCGCGGCATAGCTCATCAGCAAATCATCGGTCAGGTGGTGCTTTATCGTCATAATCTTTGCCTAATTCATATTCTGGCGCAGCCGCTCTAGGGCAAGGCGGATGCGCGATTTGATGGTTCCGAGCGGCAGCCCCGTTTGGGCGGCAATTTCGCTGTGCGACAGATCACCGTAATACGCGCGTTCAATCAGCGCGCGCTGGGGTTCTGGCAGGGTAGATAGGGCCGCGCCAAGGCGGCGGGTTTCCTCGGCAGCCTGATACATATCAGCCGCATCGGGTTCTTCGGTTGCGCCCCAATCCAAATCTTCGGGTTCGGGGCGGCGGGCGCGGCGAAAATAATCAATCCGCCGATTTCGGGCGATGGTAAAAATCCACGTCGACAGGCTGGCGCGGGCGGGGTCAATCTGCGCCGATTTGTGCCAGACCGTGACCATGACATCTTGCGCCAATTCTTCGGCCAAGGCGGCATCTGATCCTGATTTCATCAAGAACGCCTTCACGCGGGGCGCGAAATGCTGAAATACAACGCCATAAGCCGCGCGGTCGCCCTGATCGCGCACCGCGAGCATTAGGCCTGCAAAATCAGGGCCTGCGCCCGTTTCCTGCCCCTTGGCCGCTTTGCTTACCTTATCCGCCAAGTCCCAATACCCTTTGCCCATACCAACAGCCGCCCGCAGCATGGGCTGCACGGGCGACTTTCTAGGCGTATAGGCATCATGCCGATGGGCTGCGTCAAGTATCATGTCCAGTTTACGTGACACCTCTGCAACTGGATCACTGGCCGCAAGCACAAATGCGAAGATTTTTTGCAAATTTCACTTCTGATCCAAGACAGCCCGCCCGCCGTATGATCTGTAACGCCAGCAGCAATAGTAAAATAGGACGATCCATGCCTTTCGAAACACCTGCCCACCCGCCAAGACGTATCGCTATTATTGGGGGGGGAATCTCGGGCATGTCGGCCGCGCATTTCTTGGCAAATGGCAATGCGGTCGTGCTGTTCGAAGGCGCGTCGCGTCTGGGCGGCCATGCCCGCACCGTGCTGGCAGGCAAGCGCGGCGATCAACCTGTGGACACGGGGTTTATCGTTTATAACCGCGTCAATTACCCACATTTGGTGGCCCTGTTTGAAAAGCTGGGCGTGCCCGTGGTGGAAAGCAATATGAGCTTTGGCCTGTCAGCGCGCGGCGGGGCGCTGGAATATGCGCTGCATAACCTAGACAGTCTTTTCGCCCAGCGCCGCAATATCCTGTCGCCCGCCTATCTGCGGATGCTGCGCGATATTTTGCATTTCAACAAAAACGCCGCCCAAACCCTGCGCCATGGCATGACCATCGGCGGCATATTGGATGCCTTGGGCACGGGCCCCTATTTCCGCGATTATTATATCTTGCCGTTTTCGGGTGCGATCTGGTCAACCCCAACCAAGGGTATTTTGGATTTTCCTGCGGATGCTTTGGTGAAATTCTTTCAAAACCACCATTTGATGCAACTGTCTGGCCAGCACCAATGGTACACCGTGCAGGGCGGATCGATTCAGTATGTAACCCGCCTGCAAGCCGAACTTGCCCGCCAAGGCGTGGATATTCGCCTATCTGCCCCCGTGCAAGGCGTGCGCCGCGTGAATGGCGGCGTTCAGGTGCAGGCCAAGGGCGGCGCGTGGGAACAGTTTGACGATGTGGTGATGGCATCGCATTCTGACCAATCGCTTGCCATGCTGGCCGATGCCACGCCAGCCGAGCGCGCGGCATTGTCCGCCGTGCGGTATCAGCCGAACGAGATGGTGTTACATGCCGATGATCGCATGATGCCCAAATCGCGCAAATGCTGGGCAAGCTGGTCTTATGTCGAAGGCAACAATGGCCCGCAGGACAAGATTGATTTGACCTATTGGATGAACTCGCTGCAACCCATTCCAAAGGATGACCCGCTGTTTGTCACGCTGAACAGCACACAGTCCATTCGCCAAGAGCTGATCTATGATCAGGAAACCTTTCATCACCCTGTTTATGATCTGGCGGCATTGGCGGCGCAGAAAACCATTGCGGCCGCCAATGGCACGGGGAACACGTGGTTTTGTGGGGCATGGATGAAAAACGGCTTTCACGAAGATGGTATCGCCAGCGCGTGGGATGTGGCCCAAGCCATGGCCGAGCGTGATACAGCACAGGTTGATGCGTGACGGCCGCTATCCCCCTGCATATGCGCGGCCAAACCTATCACGGGCGCAAGGGTGCTATCGCCAATGCCTTTCGCTATGGCATTGATTATGTTTTGATAAACCCTGCAAGCGCGGCGCGCGGGCCATGGCTGTTTTCGCGCAATCGCGGTAATGTCACATCGGTGCAAGACCGCGATCATGGCGGCGCGCCAAAGGCAGGCACGGGGCTGGCCTGGGTGCGCCAAGTGCTGGCGGCGCATGATTTGGCGGTTACGGGTGACATCCTTTTGCTGACCCAGCCGCGCGTTTTGGGCCATGTGTTCAACCCGGTATCATTCTGGCTGTGTTATGATGCGCAAGGCGGCTTGCGCGTTGTCATCGCGGAAGTGTCCAATACCTTTGGCGAGCGTCATTCTTATCTGTGCCACCGCGATGACCATGGCGCGATCACCCGCGAAGATCATGTGCGCGCCACGAAAATTTTCCACGTCTCGCCCTTCCAACCCGTGCAGGGCGGCTATGTGTTTCGCTTTGACATCAGCGATGCGAAAATCGGTATTTGGATTGATTATAGCGCAGGCAAAGATGGCGGTCTGTTGGCCACGCTGACGGGGCATTTGGCACCCCTGACCAGCCTTGGCATTTTGGGCATGATGCTGCGCCGCCCCTTTGGCGCGCGGCGGGTTGTGGCGCTGATCTATTGGCAGGCGCTAAGGCTAAAGCTGAAAGGCGCGCGGTATAACCCGCTGCCGCCCGCGCCTGAAACCGAGGTGTCAAAGTAATGCGCAGCCCATCTGCCATTGCGGGGCGCAGCCTTGTCCCATGGCCGCTGTTTGCGGCGATGATCGCGGCGGCGGGGCTGCCGATTTACATCCATGCGCCCAAGTTTTTTGTCGATGAATACGGCGTGTCATTGGCGGCACTTGGCGGGGTGCTGGCCTTGCTGCGGCTGATCGATGTGGTGCAAGACCC
>CAXNEP010000115.1:0-7137 GCA_964200865.1 Cypionkella sp.
CAACGGTGAAATCGCCGCCAAGGGGGCCAAAGTCACCATCCAGAAACGCCTGCAAATCGGCGCGGGTCAGGGCAAGGGTTTGGGTCATTTTGGATACTCGGGCTGCGGCAAAGCGGGCGGGCGGATCATCACCAGCGCAAAGATAAGGGCAAAGATAACCAGCGCAAGGCAGGCGGCATATACCGCATCCGCGCCGCCATGGCTGAGCAGCAGCGCGCCCAGCGCGGGGGCGGCGGCATTGGCCAGCACAGGGCCCACCGATATGGCCGAAGACACCGCGCCAAACCCCTGTCGCCCCAAAAGATCGGCCACCAGAACGGGGCGCAGAATGGAAAGCAGACCCGCCCCCATGCCCTGCAATGTGGCAAAGGCAAAAATCAGCAGCGGGGCCGCACCTGCGGCAATCAGAACCATGCCGCCCAGCGCAAGCGAGCCAAGCGAGAAAACCGTCGCCGCGCGGTTAGACACGCGCGCGCCGCCCGCCATCAGCATCAGGCGACCAAACACTTGGGCAGGGCCGACGCAGCTGGCGGCAAAGGCCGCCATGCCCGCCCCTGCCCCGCGATCGGCAAACAGCACCAGAACATAGGTCATCAAAATGCCATGGCTGGCCCAAATCGCCGTGAATACTGCCGTCACCACCCAAAAGGCACGCTGGCCCAGCGCCGCGCCAAGGGCACCTTTGATGGGGGCGGGATGCTGCGCGCCTTTGCGCGCATCGCCCAGCAATGTAAGGCCCAGCGCCGTGACAGGCACCGCCAGCGCGACCACCCCCGCAAATGCTGCAAGCGCGGCTTGCCCGCCCAGCGCAGCGCCCCACCAATGTCCCAGCGGAAAGGCCAAACTGCTGGCAAACCCCGCCACCAAGGTCACACGAATGATTGCGCCGCGCGCTGTCAAAACGCCGCGCTTTTGCCCTACCTCTGGCCCATCCAACACGCGGGTCAGTTGGGCAAAGCATGTCTCATACACACTGCCCGACATCGCCAGCCCAATCAGCGCCCAGCCCAAATTCCACTGCCACAGCGCGCCCACCTGCGACAGCCACAGCAAGGCAAGCGCCCCCAGCACGGGCCCGCCCAGCATCATGGCCGCACCATGCCCATGATCCAGCATTCGCCCAGTAATGGGCAACATCCCCGCCATCACCAAAAAGCTGATCGTTGGGCCAAAGGCCAAATCGGCAACCGACCAGCCCGTGGCCGCAATCAAATCTGGCAGCAGCGCGGCAAAGGCATAGTAAACCCCCGCATAGGTGAGCGTTTGTGCCACAGCCAGCAGCCAAACGCCAAGGCTTTGCCGCCCCATTCCAAAAACCTGCGTCATAGGGCGTAAAGATCGGTAAACTTGGCTTCCAGATAGTCCAGCAGCGGGGCCTCGGATGGCGCAAAGCCGCAAGCATGTTCGATGGTGTCACCTGCCGCGCGCAACCCGCCATGGCGCTGCAATTTTTCGCGAAGCCAACCCGTCGCAGGCGCAGTATCGCCGCGCGCCAGATGATCGTCTAAATGCGGCAGATCGCGGCGCATGGCGGCGTTCAAGCAGCCTGCATAGACATTGCCCAAAGTATAGGTTGGGAAATAACCAAACAGCCCAGCCGACCAATGCACATCTTGCAGCATCCCCAAACTGGGGCGCGGCACGGCCACGCCAAAATCGGCGGCAAAACGATCATTCCACGCGCCTTCCAAATCGCGCGGGGTCAGATCGCCCGCAATCAAGGCGCGTTCCAGATCAAAGCGCATCATGACATGCAGGTTATACTGCACCTCGTCGCTTTCGGTGCGGATAAACCCCGCATGAACGCGGTTCACAGCGCGGGTAAAATCGCGCGGGGTTTTCAGGTTTAACTCGCCAAACTCGGCCTGCATTTGCCCGAAAAGAAAGCCGCAAAACGCATCCCCACGCCCAATTTGATTCTCATAGATGCGCGACTGGCTTTCATGCACGCCCATGGATACGCCGTGGCCAAGGGGGGTGAAATTATAGGCAGGATCAATGGCCAATTCATAGCAAGAATGGCCCAATTCGTGGATGGTCGAATACAGGCAATTGAACGGATCGTTTTCCGCCACGCGGGTGGTGATGCGGCTGTCATCACCGCCGCCAGATGAAAACGGATGCACCGCCAAATCAATGCGCCCGCGCGTGAAATCATAGCCAAACACCTCGGCCATTTTGCGCGACAGGGCCAATTGGCCCGCCTGCGGGAAATGGCCCGTCAGCGGTTCGGGTACAGGGGCATCCAACACGGCGGCGCGCAGGGCCACAAGGCGCGGGCGCATTCGGCCAAACATCGCGGCCAAATCGGCGGCCTTTGTATCAGGTTCGTAATCGTCAATCAGCGCGTCATACAAATCGCCGCCTTGGGCCAAACAGGCGGCTTCTTCGCGGCGCAGGGCGATGACTTCGGTCAGGGTCGGCAGAAACGCCGCCACATCATCAGCGGCGCGGGCGGCGGCCCAATTGCCCTGCGCGGTGGATGTCACCTGCGCCAATTTCTGCGCCAAATCGGCGGGCACTTTTACATTGCGCGTGTAAGATCGCGCAATCAAATCCAGCGCCCGCGCGCCTGCCCCATCGGGGGCCTGCGCGACGGCCAGCCACTCGCCCAAACGCGGATCGGTCCGGCGGGCGTGTAGCACGCCTTCCAGCGCCGCCATCTCCTCGCCGCGCTGATCTGCCGCGCCTTGGGGCATCATCGTTTCCTGATCCCAGCCTAGGCGTTCCATAACCTTACCCAAGGCTTCGGTTTGGCGCTGATGCGCGATAACTTCTGAATAGGCGTTCACAATGAACCCTCCCGCAAACTGCCCGCCACAGGTGCGCCCGCCAAATGCCGCGCGCGGATAATCGCCACCCAAAGGATAACAGCCGTCACCTGATGGGTGATTGCCACATGCACCTGTGCTGCCGTCAACGCTGTGTAAATGCCGATGAGTATTTGCACGAACAACAAGATTAGCACCGCATGAAACGCCCGCCGTGTCGCTCCATAGGCAGACTTGCGGGCGCGCAGCCAAACCACCACCGCGAACGCCGCCAACAAATATCCCGACATACGGTGCATAAACTGCACCAAACCTGGGTTTTCAAAGAAGGCATGCCAGATGGGCAGCGGATTGCCCGCGCTATCGACCACATAAAACGCATCGGCAGGAAAGAACTGCCCGTTCATATCTGGCCAAGTTGGAAAGGCGCGGCCTGCGTCTATCCCCGCCACCAGCGCGCCGAGCAGAATTTGCAAAAACGCAAAATGCATCAGCCCCTTGGACATACGGGCCAGTTTACCCTCGCCCGCGCGGCGGGCGGCAATCAGATCAACCTCGCTGCGCGACAGCTCGAATATATAATGCGCAATCAGGCCAAGAATGATGAAAGCCAGCCCCAAATGGGTGGCAAGGCGATAGGATTTTACATCCACCATATCCCCCGTCAGGCCTGATGAGACCATCCACCAGCCAATCGCACCCTGAAGCCCGCCCAGCGCGCCAAGCGCCAGCAAACGCCCTGTCCAGCCGCGCGGTATTTGGCGCGCGGCCAAAAACCCCACAAAGCCCAGCGCCCAAACCAGCCCAATCACGCGACCAAACTGGCGGTGCCCCCATTCCCACCAAAAAATGGTTTTGAATTCGTCCAGCGTCATCTGACTGTTTTGCAGCTGAAATTCAGGGATAGCCTGATACTTGGTGAACTCTTCTTGCCAGTCCGCTGCGTTCAAAGGCGGGATAGCCCCCGTAATCGGCCGCCATTCGGTGATCGACAATCCCGAATCCGTCAGCCGCGTCATGCCGCCCACCGCAATCATCGTGGCGACCAGCAAAAACAAAACCGCCAGCCAAACCCGAATGCCGCGCCGCGCGCCTGTGCCTGCACCTGAAATCACGCCCGCCGATGGGGCCTGCCCCGCGACGGGCGCAGTGCCAACCTCTTCAAAAATGCTGCGGTTTGTTGGGGGTTTCGTTGCCATATCGGCCTCCTGATTTGGGCCAGACACTAGGGCGCAGCGCCGCCCGCTTCAACCCCGCTTGCCCACAATTCGTCCTTCGACGGCGGCCTGAAGGGGCTTTGCCCCCCTATTCGCCGCGATCCTGCTGGCGCAGTTTATAGGCGATTTGTCGCAGCATCCCGTGCAGGGTCTGCACCTCGGCTTGCGTCAGGTTCAGGCGCGTCCACATATTGCGCAGCCCTTCCTTCATGCCAGCCACCTTTTCGGGCGGATAAAAGAAACCCGCGTCCGACAGCCGGCTTTCAAAGTGATCGCCCAGCGCCTCTACCTCTGCGCCATTGGCCCATTGCGTGCGGGCCATATGGTGCACCACATCTGGCGCGGGCGCGGTTTGCCTGCGCCATTCATAGCCTAGCAGCAAAACGCATTGCGCAAGGTTCAGGCTGGGAAAGTCGGGATTTACGGGCACGGTGATGATGGCATTCGCGCGGGTGATATCGTCGTTCTCTAGCCCCGCGCGTTCGGGGCCAAACAGAACGGCCACGCGCTGACCTGCCGCGATGCGCGCGCGGGCATCGGCCATGGCGGCTTCGGGGGTAAAGACGGGCTTGGTCAACTCGCGCCCACGCGCGGTGGTGGCATAGACATAGTCGCAATCGGCGACAGCGCCCTGCACATCATCATGTATCTGCGCTGCGTCCAGCACGCGGCCCGCGCCCGATGCCAGCGCCACTGCCTGCGGGCTGGGCCAACCATCGCGGGGGCTGACCACGCGCATCCGCTCCAACCCAAAGTTCAGCATCGCCCGCGCCGCAGCCCCAATATTCTCGCCCATCTGCGGGCGCACCAGAACAAAGGCGGGGGGAATTTGGGTTTGGGTCATAACCGTCCTGTCTATCGTTGCGCCGCTTTCTAGACCATGCGCGCCGCCGCATCAACCAAAGCGGGCGCGGGTGGGCCCATGCCGCAGGGCGCCTCGCGCAGTCAGCGCCCGTAAGGCCAGCTTTTCGCCAGCAGATCCGGCAGAATCTGCGCGGCAAACTGCTGGGGCGTGGCCCCATCAAACATGTATTGCGCCTTACCATCCAGTGCCAAATTCGCCATGCCGTGAATGGATGACCAGACCACAAAGACCTGCGCCATCGCGTCGCCCTGCCCCCCGCTACTCCGCCCAATAGTACCCGCAAATCCCGACAGTGCCGCCGTTGCCGCTGGGCCATAGCGCGGATCATCGCGATTGACCAAATCTGGCCGAAACATCAGCCGAAAACGCCCCGCATGGGCCAGCGCAAAGCCCACATAGGCCAAGGCCTGCGCGCGCAAATCGGCGGTGGGGTCATCGGTGATCGGGGCCGCATTCAGCGCCGCACCAAGGCTGGCATAGCCCAGCAGCGCGACTTCGGTCAAAAGCCCCACGGCTGTGCCAAAATGATGCGCGGGCGCGCCGGGTGAGACGCCAGCCCGCCGCGCCGCCTCGCGCAGGGAAAACCCCTCGATCCCTTTTTCGGCAATAATCGCATCAGCCGCGGCAATCAGGGCCGCTCGCAGATTGCCGTGATGGTAGGGGGCTTCATCCGAAGATTGCATCTATACACCGATTAGATTATCCGTTATGACCATCTTAACGCTGTATAGATGTCAACATCAAGGAAGGATACCGCCATGACACAGAAGCCGATGGCCACATGGGCCTTAGTCGGCCTGACGGCCTTTGTTATGATTGGCGGGGGCGCGGCGCATTTGGCCAGCCCGCAGGGCTTTGCGCCGCTGGTGCCGCCGTTTTTGCCCGCCGTGCCCGTTATTCTGGCCGCTGGCGTGGTGCAAATCATCATCGGGGCGGCGGCGATTTGGCCGCGCACCCGCGCACTGGGGGCGCTGGCCTTTGCCGCCCTGTGCGCCGCCTATATGCCGCTGCATCTGTGGGATTTCATCCGCCCCGATCCTGTATTTGCACCGCCCGTGGCGGCAACAGTGCGCGTTGTGGTGCAGGGCCTGTTCATCTGGGCGGGCATCGCACTGTGGCGGCGCAGCAAGGCCTAACGCGCTGCATGGTATTTTCCAAACGCTTGGGGTAAACCGCCCCAAAGCCAAAGGAATCCGCCATGAGCCACGCAGACCGCCCGCAGATCACCCTGATTACCCCGCCCGCATTTGATCTGGAGGTATTTCCCGATCAACTGGCGCGCGTGATGGACGCGGTCGATATTGCCTGTCTGCGCCTGTCCCTTGCCAGTGCGGATGCCGATTTTATCGCGCGCGCCGCCGATGCCTGCCGTGTTATCGCCCACGCCCGCGATGTGGCGATTGTGATTGAAAACCACGTGAAACTGGTGGAACCGCACGGGCTGGACGGCGTGCATCTGACCGACGGCGCACGCCAAGTGCGCAGCTTACGCAAAGATCTGGGCGCGGATGCCATTATCGGGGCCTATAGCGGCACCTCGCGCCACGATGGCATGAACGCCGCCGAAGCAGGGGCCGATTATGTGGCTTTTGGCCCTGCGGGTGACACCCCTTTGGGGCGGGGCGAGCGGCTAGAGTTTGACACCATCGAATGGTGGAGCCAAGTCATCGAAGTGCCTTGCATTACCGAAGGCGCGCTGACGCTTGAGTTGATCCGCCAATACGCGCCCGTGACGGATTTTTTCGCAGTTGGGGCCGAAATTTGGGGGGCCGAGGATGCCGCAGGGGTGTTAAAGGGGCTTTTGGCGGGGATGTGATATCCCTACCCCCGAACCACCCTCTCACATTCTGCCGCCAATTCTTTACGCCCTGCAAAATCCGCCACACGCAGCGGCGGGTGTAGTATTACTTCGATCCGCCCCTGCCCCTTGGCTGCCAAAGTCGCAATCAGATGCGGGGCAAAGTCCATATCGCCCCACCAGCCGTAGAAATTGGCAGGTTGGCCCGCAGGCGCGGTATAGCGCAGGGTGGCGGGTTGCACGTAAAGATCGCCCACGCCTTCGCCATAAAGCGCCGCGAATAGGGTGGGTTTAAAGGGCAGGATAAAGGTGCTGTCGGTGCTGGTGCCTTCGGGGAAGAACAGCAGACGGTGGCCCGCGCGCAGGCGGGATTCAAACTCATGTTGCTGGCGCTTTGCCTCTGCCACTTTGCGGGTGATAAACAGCGTGCCTGTGGCGCGGGCCAGCCAGCCGATGCCAGGCCATGCCGCCACTTCGGATTTGCTG
>CAXNEP010000116.1:0-7110 GCA_964200865.1 Cypionkella sp.
GCCATTTTCGCCATCAGATCGGCGGTCGCGGGGGCAACCACAATCAAATCCGCGCTGCGCGACAGTTCTATATGGCCCATTTCGGCCTCTTCGCCCAAGTCAAACAGCGCGCGGTGCACCTTGTGCCCTGCAAGCGCCGATACCGAAAGGGGGGTTGCAAATTCCTCGCCCGCGCGGGTTAGAACGGGGGTCACCGCCATGCCAGCCCCACGCAAAAGGCGGATCAGCATCAGCGATTTATAGGCAGAAATGCCGCCGCCAATAATCAGCAAAACGCGTTTTTGATCCATCGTGTTTACCCTGCCGCCTTTGCCATAGGTCTAGGCGCAGCGCGCGGCAAACTCAACTGCCTAAAGCAAAGCGATGACTTCGGGCGCATTGCCCTCTAGATGGCGGCGCAATTTGGCATAGGCCGCGGCCTCTAGCTGGCGGATGCGTTCTTTGGATAGGCCCAGTTCCGCACCCAAAGATTCCAGCGTGCGCGGTTCTTCAATCAGGCGGCGCTGTGCCACGATGTGCCTCTCGCGCGCGGACAATCCCGCCAAAGCATCGGCCAACCAGCCGCGCAGGCGGGCTTGGTCATGGGCGTATTCCACCTGTTCGGCAGCGCCTGGCCCGTCATCTTCCAAAACGTCAATCCATTCGCGCCCGTCTTCATCGCTGGCCTGCGTGGCATTCAATGATGCGTCAGATCCCGCCAGCCGCCCTTCCATCATAGCAACTTCGGTCATCGAAACGCCGATTTCCATCGCCACCTTTTCGCGCAACTGATGCTGGTCAAGGGTCATGCCCAAGGCTTCCGCCTCGCGCGCCAATTTGGCCTGAACGCGCTTTAGGTTAAAAAACAACGCCTTCTGCGCCGAAGTTGATCCTGTTCGCACCATCGACCAATTGCGCATCACGTAATCTTGGATGCTCGCCTTAATCCACCACACGGCATAGGTCGAAAAGCGAACCCCGCGATCAGGATCAAACTTTTCGGCGGCTTTCATCAGGCCAAGGCTTGCCTCTTGGATCAGATCATTCATAGGCGCGCCGTAACGGCGGAATTTCGACGCCATCGAAATGGCCAGCCGCATATAGGCGGTGATCAGGCGATGCAGGGCTTGCTCGTCGCGCTGGTCGCGCCACGCATAGGCAAGGCGCAGTTCTGTTTCGGCATCCAGCAGTTCAGCGCGGCGCGCCGCGCGGGGCAGGATTTGGTCGGTATAGCCGTCAAGTGCCATGGTCTAACCCCCTGATGTTGGGCTGGTCTGCCGCCCTGATTTGCAAGGTATACGCAGGGGAAATATGCTTGGATCACCCGTGTTAGCGTGGGGCGCGAAAATTCATCTAGATTCTTCACATTTTGTGATGACCGCCCCCACAAAGCAGCATTGGCGTTGCCGCCCCGTGTTTGTTAGGCAGGGTAAAACAGGTGCAGAGGTTGAAATGTCTTATACCCTTATCATCGGTGATCGCAGCTATTCCAGCTGGTCACTGCGCGGTTGGCTGCTGTTTGATGCCTTTGGCATTGCGGTGAAAACTCAAAAAGCGCGCCTTTATACCGACGAATTGGCGACTATGCTCGCCCCCTATGCCCCCGCCCGCACGGCCCCAACGCTGGTCTGCGAGGATGGGACAGTTGTCTTCGAATCCTTGGCAATCGCCGAGGAATTGGCCAGCCGTCACGCGGGGGCTGGGATTTGGCCAACTGCCCCCCACGCCCGCGCCACCGCCCGCGTTTTGGCCAGCGAAATGCATGCAGGTTTTACCGCCCTGCGCAGCCATTGCCCCATGAACCTGCGCGCCAGCTATACGGATTGCGCCCCGACAGATGCTGTCTTGGCCGATCTTGCCCGCTTGCAAACCATTTGGGATTGGGGGCGGCAGCAATCGGGCAGCACAGTTTCGAGTAGTGCGGGGCCGTGGCTGTGTGGTGATTATTCGGCATCAGATGTCTTCTTTGCCCCCGTGGCCGCGCGCATTGCGGGCTAGAACCTGCCCGTGGGGGATACCGCCCGCGATTATGTGAACGCGCACCTTTCGCACCCATCGTTTCGCCGTTGGCGCGCGATGGGGCTGGTGGATGGCGCGGATCAGGAGTTTTATCGCTGCGATTATCTGCAGCGCCCTTGGCCTGGCCCGCAGATTTTGGCGGCGACGGTGGTTTCAGACGCCGATTTCGCGGCCAATCCCGCCACAGTGAACGCCACCTGCCCCTATTCGGGCAAACCTGTTACCCATGCCATGGAACTGGGCGGGGCGCGCTATGGCTTTTGCAACGCCTTTTGCCGCGATAAAACGGTCGCAGACCCCAAAGCTTGGCCAAAGTTTATGGAAATTTACCAATCGTAAACGAATCGCCCCTATTCGTTAACCAAGGTTAAGGCGCTTTGCGTTTTCAAAGGTCGATGAAAACGCCAAACGCTGTAGGGAGTTGGGTGTAATGGTGGCGCGGGCCTATACAGTTGCGTTTGACGGGGTCGAAGCCCGCATGGTCGAGGTGCAATGCGCCGTGGCAGCGGGCCTGCCCTATTTTGGCATTGTCGGCCTGCCAGATAAGGCGGTGTCAGAGGCAAAGGAAAGGGTGCGCGCGGCCCTTGCGGCCATGGCCATTGCCCTGCCGTCGCGGCGCATTGTGGTCAACCTCTCGCCAGCCGATCTGCCCAAAGAAGGATCGCATTTCGATTTGCCCATCGCGCTGGCGCTGCTGGCGGCGCTGGAAATCATCCCCAAAGACATGGCCCAAGAAACCGTCGCGCTGGGCGAATTATCGCTGGATGGTAAACTGGTGCCCGTTGTCGGCGCGCTGCCTGCGGCCATGGCGGCTGCCGAAGAAAACCGCGTGCTGCTGTGCCCCAAGGCTTGCGGGGCCGAGGCGGCATGGGTCGGCGCAACCCGCGTGCTGGCGGCCTCCACGCTGGACGAGGTGCTGCGCCATTACACGGGCGCAGCGCCGATGACGCCTGCCACGGCGGGCGAGGTGGTGGCCCCGCCCCAAAGCCGCGATCTGCGCGATGTTAAGGGGCAAGAACGCGCCAAACGGGCGCTGGAAATTGCAGCGGCGGGGCGGCACCATATGCTGCTGGTCGGCAGCCCTGGGTCTGGCAAATCGATGCTGGCCGCAAGGTTGCCATCGATCATGCCGCCCTTGTCGCCTGCCGAGGCGCTGGAAACATCCATGATTCATTCGCTGGCGGGGCTGCTGTCAGAAGGCGGCATATCGCGCGCGCGCCCGTTTCGCGAACCGCATCACACCGCATCCATGGCGGCAATTGTGGGCGGCGGAAAGGGGGCAAAACCTGGGGAAATATCACTGGCCCATAACGGCGTGCTCTTCATGGACGAATTCCCCGAATTCCCCCGCCCCGTGCTGGAAACCCTGCGCCAGCCGATTGAAACTGGCGATGTGGTGATTGCCCGCGCCAACGCTCATGTGCGATACCCGTGCAAATTTTTGCTGGTCGCTGCCGCCAACCCCTGCAAATGCGGCTACCTCGCCGACCCCGCCCGCGCCTGCGCCAAGGTGCCGATTTGCGGCGAGGATTATTTGGGCCGCATCTCTGGCCCCTTGATGGACCGCTTTGACTTGCGCATCGAAGTGCCGCCCGTGGCCTATACCGATTTGGATTTGCCGCCTTCGGGCGATACCTCTCAAACTGTTGCCGCCCGCGTGGCAGATGCCCGCGCGCGCCAATCAGCGCGCTATGCAGGGCACGACCGCATCCGTGTGAACGCCGATCTGGAAGGCCCAGTATTGGAAGATGTCGCCGCCCCAGATGAAGAAGGGCGCGCTTTGCTCGCGCGCGTGGCGCAGAAATTCGGCCTATCCGCGCGCGGCTATCACCGCGTGCTGCGCGTGGCCCGCACGATTGCCGACCTTGACCATTCGGGCAATGTGCGCAGCCATCACGTGGCCGAAGCCGTCAGCTTTCGCATCGCCGTGGGGGTGAAATCCTAGGCGCGCTTGGCCTCGATCACTTCCCAAATCTTTTCGGCAGTGTTGATCCCGTCAAAGCGTTCCAGTTCCTGAATCCCCGTGGGCGAGGTTACATTAATCTCGGTCAGATAATCGCCGATAATGTCGATGCCCACAAAAATCTGCCCATGATCGCGCAACGTCGGGCCTATGGCGGCGCAAATTTCCAAATCGCGCGCCGTTAGGCCCACTTTTTCAGGCCGCCCACCCGCGTGCATGTTCGACCGCGTCTCGCCCGCTTGCGGCACACGGTTGATCGCGCCCACAGGCTGCCCATTCACCAAAATCACCCGCTTGTCGCCCTTGGCCACGGCGGGAATGAATTTTTGCACAATAACAGGCTCGCGGTTGATGGCCGAAAACATCTCGTGCAACGAGGCAATATTGCGGTCATTTTCGTCCAAACGAAACACGCCAGCGCCGCCATTGCCATAAAGGGGTTTCAGGATGATATCGCCATGGCGCGCCTTAAACGCGCGGATCGTGGCCAGATCGCGGGCAATGGCCGTGGGCGGGGTTAGGTCTGCAAAGCGCAAAACCAGAAGCTTTTCGGGATAATTGCGCACCCAAAACGGATCGTTGACGACCAAGGTTGTGGGATGGATCATATCCAACAAATGCGTGGTGGTAATATAGCCCATATCAAACGGCGGGTCTTGGCGCAGCCACACCACGTCAAAGGTTGCCAGATCAACCTCTGCTTCGGTTCCATAGCTGACATGATTGCCCACCTCGCGGCGCAGCTCAATCGGAAACCCCCGCGCCATAACCTGCCCTTCGACAAAGGCCAGTTTATCAGGCGTATAGAAAAACAGCGAATGCCCGCGCGCCTGCGCCTCTAGTGCAATGCGAAAGGTGCTGTCGGCATTTATATTCACCCCGCCGATGGGGTCCATTTGCAAAGCAACCTTGAGGACACGTTTTTGGGCCATATCCGCCTCCTAGAAACCTAAGGTCTAGATGACGCAAGCCCGCCCAAGATGCAATTGATCAGGCGGCGAAGTTTTGCAAAATCTCAATCTGCCCCGCGCCATCGACCAGCGCCGCATCAAGGCGCACTTCGGTCAATTGGCCCAAGGGTTCGTTTTCAACAAATTCAGCCGCCGCTGCATATAGCCGCGCAATTTGGCGCGCAGATAGGTGTTCTGCCGCCTGCGCATGGGTGCGGCTTTGCTTAACTTCGATAAAGATCACCTGCGCGCCATCGCGCATAATTAAATCAATCTCGCCCGATTTGCCGCGCCACCGCGTTGCGACCAAGACATTGCCGCTGCGTTCATACAGCTGGGCAACCTGCGCCTCTGCGGCAAGGCCAGCATGATAAGACCGCAGCCCGATGTTTTGCTTGGTTGTCATTTCTGGCCCATTTCCAGCGCCAGCTGGTACACATCGCGCCGCGCGGCACCAAAGGCACTGGCCACCGATGCCACAGCATCCTTTACCGACATTTGCGCCAAAGCTTTTTCCAAAGCTGCCTCTATCGTTTCGGCGCTGGCGATAGGCACTGCTGCCCGATCCACCAACACCACAATTTCGCCCTTTACGTCGCGCCCATCAAACTGCGCTGCAAGGTCTGCCAATGTGCCGCGCGATACCTCTTCAAACCGTTTGGTCAATTCGCGGCATACAACCCCAGCGCGATATTCGCCCAAAACTTCGCACATTTCAACTAATAATTTGTGAACGCGTTTTGGCGATTCGTACAGCACCAGTGTCGCCTGTACGGGTTGCAATTCGCGCAGAAAGCTTTGCCGCGCAGCAGATTGTGCGGGGGCAAAGCCCGCGAACAAAAATCGATCCGTGGGCAGGCCAGAAAGGGTCAGCGCGCACAGCACCGCCGATGCCCCTGGCGCGGAAATCAGCAAATGCCCGCCTTCGACAATGGCGCGGCCCAACTGGAACCCTGGGTCAGATATCAGCGGCGTGCCCGCCTCTGACGCATAGGCCACGGATTTGCCCTCTTCAATGGCGCGCAATATGCGGGGGGCGGCGCTGTCATTGTTATGGTCGTGATAAGGGATCATGGGGCGGCCCAGCAGGGGAATGCCGTGAATTTCCATCAAATGGCGCAGTGTGCGTGTATCTTCCGCCGCCAACACATCTGCCGATGCCAAAATATCCAGCGCCCGCAGCGTGATATCGCGCGCAGCCCCAATCGGCGTGGCAATCAGATATAATCCCGCCGCCAGTTTGCTGCGCTGCGCCGTTGGCGTATTCATATGACAGCCCTGCCCCTGAAGCGTTTACTTTAGCCCTTAGATTGCATATGACGGATGGTAAATCTACATCGGCCACAATCGCTGGCCGCGCCTTATCGCAGGGGAGCGAAAGAAATGATCACTTTGGCAATTCAAGCAGGTCTTCGCGCCGCAAAATTTGCTTTGGGCGCAGGCGCTTTGGCCATTGTTGCGGCTTGCGCCCCAATGGCAGGTGGTGGCGGCGGCGGCGGCACGGTGAAGGTCGCGCTTTTGGTGCCCACGGGTTCGGGGCAGGCGGGTGACGAGGTTTTGGGCCAATCGCTGGAAGCCGCCGCGCGTTTGGCCATTGCCGACTTGGGCGAAGGCACCAAAGTAGAAATGACCGTGTATCCCACCGCTGGCCAACCCGCCCAAGCCGCAGCTATGGCGAAAAAGGCCGTGGAAGAGGGCGCACAAGTGATCCTTGGCCCCGTTTTTGCGCAAGAGGCCAATGCCGCAGGCGTGGCCGTTGCAGGTTCGGGCGTGAATGTTCTGGCATTTTCCAACAACCCTGACATCGCGGGCAACAATGTCTTTATTTTGGGCCCCACCTTTACCAATACCGCTCAGCGCCTGACAGCCTATGCGGTGCGCAGCGGCAAATCCAAATTCATGATCGCATCAGATCGCAATATCGCGGGCCAGCTTGGCCGTGATGCCATCCAGCGCGGCGCTATCATTGCGGGGGCCACCGTCGTTGCGAACGCCGATTACGAATTTTCGCAAAACGGAATTGTGACAGCCGCACCCCAACTGGCTGCGCAGGCTAAGGCCACGGGCGCCGATGCTTTGTTCTTAACCGCCGATACGGCGGGCGCTTTGCCCCTGCTCAGCCAGCTGTTGCTGGATAATGGTCTGCGCGGTTCGGGCGTGCAGTTTGTCGGTTTAACCCGCTGGGATATTCCGCAGGCC
>CAXNEP010000117.1:0-7106 GCA_964200865.1 Cypionkella sp.
GCCCAACGGCTGATGGAATGGGGTCATAGCTCAGATGGGAGAGCGCTTGAATGGCATTCAAGAGGTCGGGAGTTCGATCCTCCCTGGCTCCACCAAACTTACAAAACCCGCCTCTTGGCGGGTTTTTTGTTGGCGCATCCTTTTCAAATAATCTCGTAAGATCATCGCACTATCCTAAAAGATAGGTGCGATTATCCATCATCGCCCCGCCATCCCCCTGCCTAGTCTTTATACTGTGCCCATAGACTCTGATGCCGTCTTGGGAGTAGTTTTGAAAGTTGATACAGTCACATTAGACCCAGCCGCGCTTGATCCAAGCTTTGATTTTGTGTTCCGCGACTTTGAACGATCAAAATCAGGTCAGATCCGCGAGCTGCTGGCCGCCGATAACGGGACATATTCGCTGATCTATTTCGCCATTGTGGTGTTCTGGACAGTGGCGATGAGTTATGGCGCGATCATGCATGGCCATGCGGGCTTTGCAGTGAATATGTCGCCGCATGTTGCCTATTACACGCTGATCATCGGGGTCATGCTGTATCCCATGCGCCGTGTGTGGATACCGCTTGCTGCCTTTAGCACGGTCTATTTTATCCCTTTTCTGTTGCCCCATAGTGATGGCACCACATGGATCGGGCTGGGCGCAAACGCGCCGGGGTTTATAGCGGCGATTTATGTGTATCACATCGTATCGGGCAGTGCGATTGCGGTGGTCTCAAAACTGGTCGCGCGCAGTCTGCAACGCTTGGCACCGCCGTATAGCATTGATTTGGTCAATGTTCTGACCCTGTACTTTGCCTTTGTGCTGTTTTGCGGGCTGCAAGCATGGGTGTTCTGGCACGTGGCCCAATCCCTGCCCTTCGCCACTCGGCTTGATCTGGGCTTTGGCCCCGATTATTTGCCCGCCACAGCCGAACGTGTGCTGCGCGGCGGCGTTGTGGCCAGTGGGTTTTTGCTGGGTATTCTTGAGGTGTCTTCACGCCGCGCACTGACGCTGGGTATCCTTGCGTCTAGCGCGTTTCTGGCCCTTGCCATGGTGCATGGCGCAGGCCTCGAATTTCATCAGACCTTGGATGTGTGCCTGTTGGCGCTTTTGCTGATTACGATCCTGCCCAACAAAATTGCCATGACCGCCTGCATCATCGGCATTCCAATCTATTCGGCGCTGACGGGAACCTTTGTATCGACCGAACATTTGGGCGACCCGCTGCAGACCAAGCTGGAATATCTGGCGATTGCTTTTTTGACCTTGATCGTGCTTGCGCCCACGGTGCGCACGCATACGCTGCACTTGCTGCGCCAACGCGAGGCGGCCATGCGTCGGCTGTCGATGGTGCGCGATTTTGCCGATGTGGGGCTGCTGTCTTTTAACCTATGCCGCCGTGCGTTTCGCACGGATGCATCAGTGCAGCGCATCCTGTCGGCCAAACCCTTAGGCTCGGTCGATGAATTTGCCGCCCTGTTTGATGCCAAAGATCAGGCCGATTTGCGCCTTGCCCTATCGGGGCAGGCAGAAGGCAGCGTCAACCTGCTGCTGTCGCGCCATTTGGATGGGCAAGCGCAAGTGCTGCGCATTTGCCTTTGGTTTGAAACCGCGCCAAGCGGCGAAAAGGTCGCTTACGGTCTTGTGCTGGATGTGACGGGCGAGCATGAGAAAGAGCGCGCCTTAGAGGCGACGTTGGCCGAATTGTCATCGCGGCAGGAACGCCAGCGCCAGTTGTTTTCTATCGTCTCGCACGAGCTGCGCACCCCCGCATCCGTGGTGTCGATGCTGATTGATGATCTGCCAGAACGCCACGTGCCCGCAAAATTGCGCAAGCAGCTGCGCGAGGCGATTGACCAATTGCTCAGCACCCTTGCCGATATGCGCCAAACGGTGAACCCATCGCAAAACCTGCCCATCACGCGCACGGCCTATTCCCCAGCCGAGCTGGCCGATTCGGTGCGCAATATGTTCGCGCAAATCGCGCGCGAGGCGGGCATGACCATTCATTTGCCCCTCAGCGATGCCGCGCGCCTGCCCCGCCTTGGCGATCAGTTGCGCCTGCGCCAAGCCCTATCGAACATGCTGCGCAACGCGATCATCCATTCCAAAGGCAGCGCCATTACCCTGCGGTTTGATGCTGTTATGGCGGGCGGGCAGCCCATCAGCCGCTGGACAATCACCGATAACGGCGTTGGCATTGCTGCAGATCAAGTCGAACGCCTGTTCCAAGCCTTTGAGCGCGGCGCGCAAGACCCCAACAACCCTGTCGATGGCAGCGGGCTTGGCCTGTTTATCGCCAAATCTTCTATCGAAATACTGGGCGGCACGATCACCCATTTCACCCCAGCGGGGGGCGGCACGGGATTTATGATCGAGCTGCCAGAAGAAATTGTTCCCGATCAGTCCCCTGCCCCGCCCCCTGCGGCAGTGATTGCCAAAAAGCAGGACCGCTATCCCAATATCTATGTGCTATTGGCCGAAGACAACGCTTTGGTCGCCGAGGTGACGATGGCCAAGCTGGCCCGCTTTGTGGGCCGTGTTGAATTGGCCTGCAACGGGGCCGAGGCACTGTCGCAAATTGCCGCCGATCCGCCAGACTTGCTGATTACCGATTTGTTTATGCCCGAAATGGCGGGCGATGCCCTAACCGCCGCGCTGCGCGCTGCCGGCAACACCATGCCGATTGTCGGCCTAACCGCCGCCGCTGTGGGCGATGACATTCACCGCTTTGAAGATGCGGGGGCGACCGCCGTTATGGTCAAACCCTTAGATATCACCGCTATTCGCGAGGTGATCGAAGACATCGCGCAGCGCAAGGGCAAACGCCCCGCGCGCGCGAAATCTAAGGTAAGGGCGGCCTAGCGGCGGCCCCCTGCCTTAGCCCTTTTTCTTGCCCTCAAGGGCGGCAATCCGTGCCGCCAGCGCGTCGTTTTCTTCGCGGGCCTTTTGCGCCATGGCGCGCACGGCGTCGAATTCTTCGCGCGTTACAAAATTACGCTCGGCCATCCAGCGGTCGATAAAGCCTTTCATGGCGGTTTCGGCCTCGGTCTTGGCACCCTGCGCAACGCCCACGGCGTTGGTCATCAGTTTGGACAGATCGTCAAAAATCTTATTCCCGCCTTGCATGATCGCGCCCTTTCAAAGCTGCCTGCCTGACGTGGTATATGGGCGCAATGGCATCGGATGCAAGGGCGCGGCGCGTTGACAAGTGCCGCGCAATTCCCGACAAAGCTGCCAAACAGGCAGGAGCCCGCAATGCCCTATATCCCCTTTCCCAACATCTCGCCCGAATTGTTTTCGCTGACCATCGGCGGGGTGACGCTGGCGCTGCGCTGGTATGCGCTGGGGTATATCATAGGGCTGCTTGCGGGCTGGAAGCTGATCGAGGTTATGCTGGCCCGCCCCGCACTGTGGTCTGGCCCCGCCCCCATGGCAAAGGGCGCGGCAGAGCGGCTGCTGACATGGGTGATCTTTGGCGTGATCTTGGGCGGGCGCATGGGCTATGTGCTGTTTTATCAGCCCAGCCAATTTGCCCAAAACCCCCTGTCCATTTTGTATGTCTGGCAGGGCGGCATGGCCTTTCACGGCGGGTTTTTGGGGGTTGTGGTTGCGGGCCTGTGGTTTGCCCGCAGCGAAAAGGTCTCCCCACTTGCCTTGGGCGATCTGATGGCTGCCGTTGCCCCAATTGGTATTTTTCTGGTGCGGATCGCAAATTTTATCAATGCCGAGCTGTGGGGCCGCCCTACAACTGTGCCATGGGGCGTTGCCTTTCCAGGTGACGCCGCGCAAGCCTGCGGGCAGGCTTTGGGCGAGGTGTGCGCGCGCCATCCCAGCCAGATTTACGAGGCGCTGCTAGAAGGCGCGCTGCTGTTTGCCGTGATCACCTATCTGATCTGGCGCAAAGGCTGGCTAAAGCGGCCGGGCGCGGTGATGGGCCTATTTTTGGCAGGCTATGGGGCTGCGCGCTTTGTGGTGGAATTTGTTCGCCAGCCTGACGCGCAATTTATTTCCGAAGGTAACCCGCTTGGCTTTGCGCTGCATATGGGGGGGTATGGGTTGACCATGGGCCAAATCCTAAGTCTGCCGATGCTGGTTGCAGGGTTGTGGTTTTTGGCACGCGCCAAGGCCAACGCGCAGGCTGCATGAGCGCGCTAAAGCCCCTAATACTGGCGCAGATTGCGGCCCATGGCCCCATGCGCCTGTCTGATTACATGGCGCTGTGCCTGCTGCATACAGATCACGGCTATTACACAACCCGCCCCCCCTTTGGCACGCAGGGTGATTTTATCACCGCGCCCGAAATCAGCCAGATTTTTGGCGAAATGCTGGGCCTGTGTTTGGCCCAAAGCTGGTTAGACAGCGGCGCACCGCCCGACTTTACGCTGGCCGAACTGGGGCCAGGGCGCGGCACCTTGATGGCCGATGTCCTGCGCGCCACAAGCAAAGTGGCGGGGTTTCATGCCGCAGCCAATATCTGCTTGGTCGAGGCATCCCCAGCCCTGCGCGCCGTGCAGGCGCAAACCCTTGCCGCATATGCACCGCGCTGGCTGGGCAGTGCCGAAGACCTGCCCAATGTCCCCCTATTCCTGCTGGCCAACGAATTTTTCGATGCCCTGCCCATTCGCCAATTTCACCGCACTGGGGCAGGATGGGCCGAGGTGATGGTGGGCGCTGTGGGCGATGATCTGACCTTTGGCAAAGCCGCGCCCCTATCCCTGCCTAAGCTTGAACATCGCCTGAATGACACCCGCGACGGCGATGTGGTGGAATATTGCCCCGCCGCTGCCCCCATCATCACCGCTATATCCCAGCGCATTGCCGCCTTTGGCGGGGCCGCGCTGATTGTCGATTATGGCGCATGGCACGGCGTGGGCGATACGTTCCAAGCCCTGCGCAACCACGAATTCGCCAACCCCTTGGACGCACCTGGCATGGCTGACCTTACCGCGCATGTCGATTTTGCCACCCTTGCCGATGCTGCCGCGCCCCACAATCTGCGGGCGCAATACACCGCCCAAGGCATGTTTTTGGCATCATTGGGGATCGAGGCGCGCGCCGCGCGTTTGGCCCAATCGCTGCGCGGCCCCGCCCTTGCCGCCCATCTGGCCGCAAAGCAACGCTTGACCAGCCCCGCAGAAATGGGCCAGTTATTCAAAGTGCTCGGCCTGACCCGCGCAGGCGCGCCGCCGCTTGCGGGTTTTGACGGGGCAACGGCCTAGGGCGTTATCGGGGTAAATATGCTGGAAATCATCACCTCTGCCGCGCTGGCCCCAAGACATGGGTTTTTCACCCGCAAAGGCGGGGCGTCTTCGGGCATCTTTGCGGGGCTGAACTGCGGCTATGGATCGTCTGACCAATCCGAAGTGGTGGCCATAAACCGCGCGCGCGTGGCCGAATCTATGGGCGTGGATGATAGCCATTTGGTCACCGTGCACCAAACCCATTCCGCCATTGCCTTGCCCGTCAGCGGCCCGTTGACCATTCGCCCCGAGGCAGATGCCATGGTCACTGCCACACGCGGTGTTGCCTTGGGGATTCTGACCGCCGATTGCCAACCCGTTCTGTTTGCCGATAGCGCGGCAGAGGTCATTGGCGCAGCCCATGCAGGTTGGAAAGGTGCCAAAGATGGCGTGCTAGAGGCAACGATAGACGCGATGGAGGCACTGGGCGCGCGGCGCGCGAACATCCATGCCACCATCGGCCCCTGCATTTCCCAACCCGCCTATGAGGTGGGCCCCGAGTTTTTCGAAACGTTTACCGACGATGATCCCCAAACCCGCCGCTTTTTCGCCAATGGCGCTGGCGATCGGATGCTGTTCGATCTGCCTGCCTATGGCCTTTCGCGCCTGCGCGCGGCAGGGGTAGGCCACGCCGAATGGTGCGGCCATTGCACCTATGGCGCGCCTGACCGATTCTATTCATACCGCCGCACCACCCACCTGCGCGAGGCAGATTATGGGCGTCTGATCTCGGTTATCCGCCTTTAACCCCCTTCTAAATGTTTCCCCCTTGGCGACAAACTGATGCCGCAAATCGGGGTAATATGTGCGCAACGCAGGCAGCTAAGCCGCATTGAATGAAGGTGCATGATGAAAACGAACCGCCGATGGCTGCAATCTGTTATCTTGGCCGCAAGCGCCGAAGATGCGCCCGCCTTACCATGGGCAGCCCCTGCGCGCCCAGCCGCGCTGCGCCAATCGGCAACAGAATAGACTGATTTTATTACATTTTTTGTAAACTTGATTAAACGCCGCGCAGGACAGCCCGCGCGGCTTTTTGCTGCGCGGGCACCGCGGCCTATCCTTTTGCGCACAAAACCCACCCCACTGCACCGCCCCATTCATCGCCAAGTTGCGCTATGTACACTGCGTGGCCGGGGCGGCGGCGAACCGTTGCTGCGCGATCTGTGAATTGCGGCGAAGACATGGCACGGCTTGACGTAATGCCAGCA
Source organism: Cypionkella sp. (assembly GCA_964200865.1). Classification (GTDB taxonomy): domain Bacteria; phylum Pseudomonadota; class Alphaproteobacteria; order Rhodobacterales; family Rhodobacteraceae; genus Cypionkella. The sequence continues at coordinate 6,438 of CAXNEP010000117.1, forward strand.
TTTTGCCACAAAGCACCCATGCAGTTGTCCTGCTGCATCATACCGCTTCGGGTTTACGCCCAAAGCACCTGCAAGTTGGGCCGCATTCGGCCCCTCTTGGGACGCTCAGTCAAGGCCGCCCCGATGCTCCTCTGGCATCATAAGGGGCGGCCTGATCCGTTTATGGGGCCTTAGCTTAGGCGTTTTTCGCCAGCCGCTCTTCCAGCACATCAAACGGCAGGCCAGGCAGGTCTTTGGCGCAGCGAATCACAAGGCTGGTCTTGACCGATGCGACATTTTCGGCAGATGTCAGCCCTTCGGTCAGAAAATTCTGAAACGTGCTCAGGTCAGGGGCGACGCATTTCAAAATAAAATCAATCTCGCCGTTCAGCATATGGCATTCGCGCACCAAGGGCCACGCGCGGCAGCGCTGCTCGAACGCCGATAGGTCAACTTCCGCCTGACTGCGCAGCCGCACCATGGCAAAAACCTGCACTTCAAAGCCCAGCTCGCGCGCATCCACATCGGCGTGATAGCCTTTAATGTAACCCGCCTCTTCCAGCGTGCGCACACGGCGCAGGCAGGGCGGGGCCGAAATGCCCACACGGCTGGCAAGCTCGACATTGGTCATCCGCCCGTCAGCCTGCAATTCGGCCAGTATCTGGCGGTCAATCGGGTCTAACTTATTTG
>CAXNEP010000118.1:0-7096 GCA_964200865.1 Cypionkella sp.
CGCCTCGCCGCGCGTCAGCGGGCGGGTGGCTGCAATCCCGATCAGGGGCCTTAAAATGTCGCTCATGCAGGCACCCGTTCGCGGGCGCTGTCTAAGAAATTGCGCAAGAGTTGGTGGCCATGCTGGCTGGCGATGGATTCGGGGTGAAACTGCACGCCCTCGATCAATTTGGTTTTATGCCGCAGGCCCATGATGGTGCCATCTTCCAGCCAAGCGGTGACTTCCAGATCAGCGGGAAGGGTGGAACGCTCGACAATCAGGGAATGATAGCGCGTGGCTTCAAAAGGCGAAGGCAGGCCGCGAAACATGCCGCCCCCCGCATGGTGCATCGCGCCCATTTTGCCATGCACAATTTCGTGGCAGCGGATCACCTGCCCGCCAAACGCCTCGCCAATGGTCTGGTGGCCAAGGCAGACCCCCAGCAGCGGCACATCGGCGCTGGCGGCGGCGCGGGTCAATGGCACGCAGATGCCAGCGGAGGCAGGATCACACGGGCCAGGCGACAGCACAATCGCTTGCGGGCGCAGGGCAATCGCCTCTTGCACGGACATTGCATCGTTGCGCACAACGCGCACATTGGCCCCCAGCTCGCCCAGATAATGGACAAGGTTATAGGTGAAACTATCGTAATTATCGATCAGCAGCAGCATGGGCGGGCCTTTTGGGCATGGATATTTGCCCCACTTATTGCCTAAGGGGCAGGCGATGTAAACCGCGCAGCGGCGGGCTGGCCGCGCGATCTGATACGCGGGTTTCGGTGAACTTGCCTGCCATACTTATGGCCATATGGCTTTGCCGCAATTTGGGGGTGAAGGCGCGGCAAAGGCAGGCTATAGTTGGGAAAGGCCGCCTGTGTTGTGGCAAAGGCAAGGGGTGAAGATGCGCAATTTTCTGATGGGCGGGGTTAAGGGTTTGGTGGTTGCAGGATTGGGTTTGGGTACCGTGTCTTACCTTGTGCCTGCGCGCGTGACTGCCCCCAGCATGGCAAGCGCGCCCGCGCCTGAAGTTGTTGCGCCTGAAACACCTATGCCAGAAGTGGCCGCGCCTGAGGTGGCAGAACAAACCGCGCCCGCCCCAGTGCCACCCGCAGACGCCGAGGCAGAACCCTCTGCGCCCGCATTGCCGCAGGTTGATCCTGTCACCGAGCCTGCGGCAGACCCTGCCGCAGAGGCAAGCGCACAGCCAGCCCCCGCGCCAAGCGAAGCCTTGCTAGACCCCGCGCCAGAACAAAGCACAGGCGCAAAGGTGGCAACCCCGCCGCAGCCTGGGGATGCGCTGCAAACCCCCACGATCAGCGCCGACCCGGTGCCAGACACGCCCGCGCTTGACGCGCCAGACCTTGCGCCGCCCCTTGGCGCGCCGCCCTTGCAGGCCTTTGCCGCCCCCTTTGCAGGCGCAGGTGGCAAGCCGTTGTTTGCGATCATCCTTTTGGACACAGGCGCAGCAGACATCGACCGCGCCGTTTGGGCCAGCCTGCCGCTGCCTGTCTCTTTTGCGGTTGATCCCGAAAGCCCCACCGCAGCCGAGGCGATGGCCCTGTACCGCGCAGCGGGCAAAGAGGTGATCATTCTGCCCACCAGCCTGCCCGCAGGGGCGCAGGCCAGTGATGTGGAAACCAGCCTTGCCGCCTATCAGGCCATGCTTCCCGAAAGCGTGGCTGTGATGAGCGATCCCGTGGCAGGCTTTCAAGACGACCGCGAACTTGCCAGCCTTGTTGTGCCAGCCGTGGGCGCGCAGGGACGCGGGGTTTTGCTGTTTGACAAGGGTCTGAACAGTGCAGCCCAAATCGCGCAGCGCGATGGCATTCCCTATGCGATGATTTCAAAAATGATCGACACGGGCGGCGAATCTGTGCCTGTGATGCGCCGCTATCTGGACCGCGCTGTGTTCAAAGCGGCCCAAGATGGCGCGGCGGTGGTCATGGGCCAGACCCTGCCCGATACCCTGACTGCACTGACCGAATGGTCGCTGGAAGGCCGCGCTGGCGATGTGACGCTGGCCCCTATTTCGGCGCTGATGCAGCCCCCACAATAGCGGGCGATTTGGTGCCAAAGCCCGCCCTTTGCCCGCCTTTTGCCCGCCTCTTGATTGCAGGGCGCATGCCGCGTCGCCTCTTGCCCCCATGGCCTTCTGCGCATAGATAGGCAAAAACCTTTTGAACGCAGGCAAAACCATGGCCAAAACACCCGCACGCCCGACCCCGCCCACTGAGGAATTGGCGATCAAGAAACGGCGTGGCATTTCAATTCTGGGCAGCGTGCTGTTGGGGTTGATTGCCCTGTCGATGCTGGGCTTTGGTGTGACCAGTTTTGGCGCCGGCACGGCGCGCGTGGGCACGGTGGGGGATCAGGAAATCACCGCAACCGAATATGCCAACGCTTTGCAGAGCGAAGTGAACCGTTTTTCGCAAATGGTCGGCCAGCCGGTGGCCCTGCGCGATTTGCTGCCAGCGGGGCTGGACAGGCAAGTTATGGCAGACCTGATCCGCCAAAAGGCGCTGGATGGCGAGATGGGGCAGATGGGCCTTTCTGTGGGGGATACCGCCCTTGCCGCCGAAGTGGTAAAGATCGCGGCCTTTCAAGGGATTGACGGCCAGTTCGACCGCGCCGCCTATGGCGACACGCTGCGCCGCAACAACATGTCCGAGGCCGAGTTTGAGGCAGGTTTGCGCGCCGACATCGCGCGCGGGCTGCTGCAATCGGCTATCGCAGGTGGGGCCAAACCCCCTGCCGCATTGACCGATACGCTGCTGGCCTTTGCGGGCGAGACGCGCGATATTTTGTATATTCCCGTGACCGAGGCAGATTTGCCCCAACCCTTAGCCGCGCCCACAGACAGCGATTTGCAGGCGGAATATGACGCAAATATCGACGTCTATACCCGCCCCGAAGCCAAGCGCATTCAATATGTGGCCCTGCTGCCCGAAACACTGGCCAAAGACATGCCCGCAGATGCGGCGGCAGTGGAAAAGCTGTATCAAGACCGCATTGACCAATATGTCATTCCCGAAAAGCGCCTTGTTGAACGCTTGGTCTACCCCAGTGCGGCAGATGCAGCCGCCGCCAAGGCAAAATTGGACGCGGGTACAAGTTTTGAAGATTTGGTGGCCGAGCGTAACTTGACGCTGGCTGATATCGATCTTGGCGACGTGGCTAAGGCCGAACTTGGCGCGGCGGGCGATGCTGTATTTGCCTTGACCGAGGCGGGGGTTGTGGGCCCGATTGACAGCGATCTTGGCCCGGCCTTGTTCCGCATGAACGCCATTTTGCCCGCGCAAGAAACCACGCTGGACGCCGTGCGCGCCGAGTTGACGCTGGAGGTGCAAACCGAAGCCGCCCGCGCGGCCATTGGCGACCGCATTGATGCCATCGACGATGCGCTGGCAGGCGGGGCCACGTTGGAAGATTTGGCGGCATCTGAAAACCTAACCCTTGCGACCACCGATTACGCCAAGGGTGCCGATGACAACGATGTGATTGCCACCTATGGCGGCTTTATCAAGGCGGCAGATGCGCTGGCGCAGGGTGATTTCCCCGAAGCGATTATCTTGGAAGATGGCGGCGTTGTGGCCATGACCATGCTCGAAGCCCTGCCGCCCGCGCCGCGCCCCTTGGCCGATGTCAAAGACAAGGTCACCGCTGCATGGCGCGCCAAGGCGCTGACCGCTGCGCTGACGCAATTGGCCGAAACCAAGGTGACCGCGCTGAAGGGCGGGGCAGATTTGGCCAGCCTTGGCACCGTTAAAACCGCCGCCGATATTGCCCGCGATGGCGCAGTTGATGGCGCGCCCGCCGCGCTGGTCACTGCCGCCTTTGCCGCCGAACTGGGCGCGCCGCAGGTGGTGGCGGATGGCGATTTTGTCGCCCTGATGCAACTGGACGCGATCACCCCTGCCAGCGAAAACCCCGCATCGGCAGCGTTGCGCGCCACATTAGACGCGCAGCTGTCGCAATCTATGGGGGCGGATGTGTTTGATCTGTTCGGCGGCCAAGTAGAATCTGCCGCGGGCATTATGATTGACCAAAATGTCATCAACTCGGTTCACACCCAAATGGGCAACTAAGGCCGCGATATGACACTTTTCCCCGCCTTTGACGATTTTGCCGCCCGCTGGGAGGCGGGGCAAAACCAACTGGTTTATACCCGTATCGCCGCCGATTTGGATACGCCCGTCTCCTTGATGTTGAAACTGGGCGATGCGCGCGGCGATACGTTTATGCTGGAATCGGTGACAGGCGGCGAGGTGCGCGGGCGCTATTCGGTGGTGGGGCTAAAGCCTGATCTGGTTTGGAAATGCGAAGGCACGCGCGCGTTTATCAACCGCGAGGCGCGCTTTGATAGCGCGGCCTTTGCCGCCCAAGATGCAGCCCCACTTGATGCGCTGCGCGCGCTGTTGGCCGAATGCCGCATTGATTTGCCCGCAGGTCTGCCTGCGATTTCGGCGGGGCTGTTTGGCTATCTGGGCTATGACATGATCCGCCTTGTCGAACATTTGCCAGATGTAAACCCCGACCCGCTGGGCCTGCCCGATGCGGTGCTGCTGCGCCCATCGGTGATTGCGGTTTTGGATGGGGTCAAGGGTGAGGTGACACTGGTTGCCCCTGCTTGGGCATCGTCGGGCCTGTCGGCCCGCGCGGCCTATGCTCAGGCTGCCGAGCGGGTGATGGACTGCCTGCGTGATTTGGATCGCGCGCCTGCAACCAGCCGCGATTTTGGCGAGGCGGGCGCACAGGTGGGTGCGGCGCAATCGAATTTTACCCATCAAGGCTATAAAGACGCGGTGGAAAAGGCCAAAGATTACATCCGCGCGGGCGATATTTTTCAGGTGGTTCCCAGCCAGCGCTGGAAGCAAAGCTTCCCGCTGCCGCCCTTTGCCCTGTATCGCAGCCTGCGCCGCACCAACCCCTCGCCTTTCATGTTTTTCTTTAACTTTGGCGGGTATCAGGTGATTGGGGCCAGCCCCGAAATTCTGGTGCGCTTGCGCGATGGCGAGGTGACAGTGCGCCCCATTGCAGGCACGCGCAAACGCGGGGTGGACGAGGCCGAAGATCGCGCCTTAGAGGCTGATTTGCTGGCCGACCCGAAAGAGCGCGCCGAACATCTGATGCTGCTGGATTTGGGCCGCAACGATGTGGGCCGCGTGGCACGCGTTGGCACTGTGCGCCCGACCGAGCAGTTCATCATCGAACGCTATAGCCATGTCATGCACATCGTATCGAACGTGGTGGGCGAAATTGCCGATGGGCAGGACGCCCTTTCTGCCCTGCTGGCGGGCCTGCCTGCGGGCACAGTTTCGGGCGCGCCCAAAGTGCGCGCGATGGAAATCATTGACGAATTAGAACCTGAAAAGCGCGGCGTTTATGGCGGCGGTGTGGGCTATTTTGCCGCCAATGGCGAGATGGATTTTTGCATTGCCCTGCGTACGGCGGTGCTGAAAGACGGGCAGTTATACATTCAGGCAGGCGGCGGCGTTGTCTATGACAGCGACCCAGAGGCCGAATATCAAGAGACGGTCAATAAATCAAACGCCCTGCGCCGCGCGGCATTGGATGCGGGGCTGTTTGCGCAAAAGGGCAACGGATAACCCGTTTTTCTGCGTTTGTTGGGCGGCCACGATGCAGCCGCCCACGGAGTGCTTAGGCCACTTTGCGCTGCGCCAGAACCATCGCCATCGTCTCGCCCATGGCAGATGGGTTTGGGGCCACGGTGATGCCCGCTGCGGCCAAAATCTCGACCTTTTCCTGCGCACTTTCGCCAAAGGCCGATACGATAGCCCCCGCATGACCCATTTTGCGCCCCTTTGGTGCAGACAGACCCGCGATATAGGCAACCACTGGTTTGCGCATGTGATCGCGTGCATAGGCGGCGGCCTCGGCCTCTTGCGGGCCACCGATTTCGCCGATCATCATGACGGCATCGGTTTCTGGATCCGCCTCGAACAGCTCCAGTATATCGCGGAAGCTTGACCCGTTGACGGGATCGCCGCCGATGCCCACAGATGTTGACACGCCAATACCCAGCGCCTTCATCTGGCTGGCGGCCTCGTATCCCAAGGTGCCCGAACGCCCCACAATGCCCACGCGGCCCTGCATATAAATATGCGGCGGCATAATGCCCATAAAGCCGCGCCCGGGCGAGATGATGCCCGCGCAATTTGGCCCAACAAGGCGCAGTTTGCGATCAGCGGGGTAGCGTTTCAAAAACCGCTTCAGGCGCATCATGTCTTGGCTGGGGATACCGTCGGTCACGCAAACGGCAGTGCGAATGCCTGCATCTGCCGCTTCCATAATCGCGTCCGCCGCAAAGGGGGGGGGCACGAAGACAAGGCTGGCTTCTGCGCCTGTCGCTTCGACCGCTTCGCGCACGGTGTTGAACAAAGGGCGGTCTAGATGCGTCTCGCCGCCTTTGCCAGGGGTTACGCCGCCCACCACATTGGTGCCATAACGGATCATATCTGCGGCGTGAAAGCTGCCGATACGCCCTGACATGCCTTGCACGATGACGCGGGTGTTTTCAGTGATTAGAATGGCCATTGGAAATCCCCTATGCGGCTTTGTTGGCAACAGATGCGTTGCGGGCGCTGACAGCGGCGGCGGCTGCCTCGGCCAGCGTATCTGCGGAAATCAGCGGCAAGCCTGAGTTGTCGATAATCGCTTTGCCTTCTTCCACATTCGTGCCTGCAAGGCGCACGATGACGGGGATGGTCAGCCCCACCTCTTGGTAAGCTTGCACCACACCTTGGGCCACCCAATCGCAGCGGTTGATGCCTGCAAAGATGTTTACCAAAACGACCGACACGTTGGAATCGGTCAGCACCGTGCGAAAGGCGCGCACCACGCGTTCGGGGCTTGCGCCGCCGCCGATATCCAGAACATTGGCAGGCTCGCCCCCCGCCAGTTTGATCATATCCATCGTGGCCATCGCAAGGCCCGCGCCATTGATGATGCAGCCGATATCGCCGTCTAGCCCAACGTAAGACAGGCCATGATCGCCTGCCGTGCTTTCGCGCGGGTCTTCTTGGCTGCGGTCGCGCAGTTCGGCAAATTGCCGATTGGCGGAACATGGCATTGGTATCAAAGCTCATCTTCGCATCCAG
>CAXNEP010000119.1:0-7065 GCA_964200865.1 Cypionkella sp.
AAATCCCCCACCCGCCGCGCAGGGTCAAGCGGCAGGCCATAGTCAGCGCTAACCTTCGTAATCTTCGCGGCCAGTTGGGCCAAAGGCGGCGGGTTTTCCATGCCCAAAGCCACGTTTTCGGCAATATTCAGCGCCTCGAACAAGGAAAAATGCTGAAATACCATTCCCACACCCGCCGCGCGCGCGCGGGCGGGGTCGGCAGGGGCAAAGGGCGCGTCCATCCATTCCATATTGCCCTGATCGGGCCTCACCAGCCCGTAAATCATCTTGACCAAGGTCGATTTGCCTGCCCCGTTTTCACCCAGCAGGGCGTGAATCTCGCCGCGCTTGATCGCAAAATTCACATCATCATTGGCCCGCACGCCTGGGTAAGATTTGCCAATGCCATTGGCGGCAAACAAGATGGGTTGATCTGCGCTCATGCGCGCACCTCCTTATGCAATGCGGGCGCTGCGGCCATGTCCGCCATCATGCGGGCGGCCACGCCAATGGCAATGGCTTGGGGATGTTTTCCAAGGCTTGGGTCACCAATTGGGCACATAATGCGCGAAATATCGGCAGTGCTATGGCCCAAGGCAGTCAGCCGCGCCCGAAACCGGGCCCATTTGGTTGCCGATCCAATCAGCCCGCAGGCCGCAAAACCATGTCGCAGCAGCCCATCACACAGCGCCAAATCCAACGCATGGGAAAAGGTCAGAATGACATGGTGGGCATCTGGCGGGGCCAGCGCGATAGCGCGGGTAATTTCGCTTGCTGGCAGCGCGCGTACGCCGTTTGGAATGCAATCGGGAAAGCGTGCCAAATCGGTATCCACCCAAGTGATGTCCACATCGGGCAGGGGGGACATCACGCCCACAATCGCGCGCCCCACATGCCCCGCCCCCCAAATCCAGACAGGGGTTTTGGGCGCGCACATGGCTTCAACAAACCAACCCTCATACAGCCCCAACTGCACAGGCGCGCCCCGCCGTGCAGCCGCCTGCGCGCGGGCAACCGCCAATGGCATCGGGCCAGCATTGTGCGAAACGGGCCGTGCAAAAACGGGTGCCTCAGCAGGCACGTTGCAAAACACTTCGGTCAACACCTGTACAGCGCCGCCGCAGCATTGGCCAAGGTTGGGCCCAAGGTGAATGGCATCAAGGCGCGATCCCGCGCCCACCGCCAGAATTTCCCGCGCCGCTTGCGCTGCCTGAAACTCTAACGCGCCGCCGCCAATGGTGCCGTCCTGCCCGCTGTCCTTGCTGGGGTCGGCCCAAACCAGCATGGCCGCCCCCACCTCGCGCGGGGCGCTGCCCTTAACGCCCGCCACGACAACACGCGCCACAGGGCCATGGGCGGCAATCGCGCGGGCTAGGGCGGCGCGATCAAACATTCTTCTGCTGCTCCTGCACGGCGGCCAAAATCCGTTCTGGCGTGGCAGGCGCATCCATGGCGGGATAGCGCGATCCATCCCCGCAGGCCGCCACCGCATCACGCAGCGCGAAAAACGCCGATATCCCCAGCATAAAGGGCGGCTCGCCCACCGCCTTGCTGCGCCCGATGGTATCTTCGCGGTTGGGGCGGTTCCACAGATCAACGTTAAACACCACAGGGCGGTCAGCGCAGGCAGGAATTTTATAGGTGCTGGGCGCATGGGTTTTCAGCGCGCCCTTGGCATCCCAAACCAATTCCTCCATCGTCAGCCACCCCGCGCCCTGAACATAGGCCCCTTCGATCTGGCCAATATCCAAGGCAGGGTTCAGCGGGCTACCCGTATCATGCAGCATATCTGCGCGCAAAATGCGGTTCTCGCCCGTCAGCGTATCAATCACAACTTCTGTCACCGCAGCGCCATAGGCAAAATACAAAAACGGCCGCCCGCGCCCGTTGACCCTGTCCCAAGTGATTTTCGGCGTGGCATAGTATCCAGTGGACGAAAGGCTAACCCGCGCCTGATAGGCCCAAGCCGCCACTTGGGCAAAGCCAAACACCTCGCCGCCCGCGCGCACCTGCCCGCCGTCAAAGCGCACAGATGCCGCCTCTACCCCCAGTTTACCCGCCAAAAACTCGGCCATCCGCGCGCGGATTGTCTCTGCCGCATTGCGCGCCGCCATGCCGTTCAGATCAGACCCCGAACTGGCCGCCGTGGCGCTGGTATTAGGCACCTTTGCCGTGTCGGTTGCGGTGATCTTCACCGCGCCCGTATCCAGCCCAAACACACCCGCCACCACTTGGGCCACCTTTTGGTTCAGCCCTTGGCCCATTTCCGTGCCGCCATGGTTCAGCTGCACCGACCCGTCTTGATAAACATGCACCAAAGCCCCCGCTTGGTTCAGCCATGTCAGGGTAAATGAAATGCCAAACTTTACAGGCGTCAGGGCAATGCCGCGCTTTAGAATAGGGTTTACCGCGTTCCACGCCGCAATCTCGGCGCGGCGCGCGCCATAGCCCGAAGTTTCCTCCAACCGCGCGACAATTTCATCGCCAACGAAATCCTCGACAGGCATGTGAAACGGCGTTGTCTGCGCCTCTTTCATTTTGGTCGAAATACCTCCGCCGGAGGCATCCTGCGCTGATGCAGCGCGATAAAAGTTCAGGCGGCGTACCGCGCTTGGGTCGCGCCCCACGGCAAAGGCGATGTGATCCATCACGCGCTCCATCCCAATCATCCCCTGCGGGCCGCCAAATCCGCGAAAGGCGGTGGCGCTTTGGGTGTTGGTTTTCAATCGGTGGCTGGTGATGGCAATATGCGGGATATGATAGCAATTATCGCTGTGCAGCATGGCGCGGTCAGCCACGGGCAGCGACAGGTCTTGCGCCCAGCCGCAGCGGAAGTAATGGATAAATTCCAGCCCAATCAGCCGCCCGTCATCGTCATGCCCCGCGCGGTAGCTAATACGGCAATCATGCCGCTTGCCCGTGATCACCATATCATCATCGCGGTCATAGCGCATTTTGCAAGGGCGGCCCGTCAGCTTTGCCCCAATCGCGCAGGCAATGGCCAGCGCGTTGCCTTGGCTTTCCTTACCGCCAAACCCGCCCCCCATGCGCCGCACTTCCACGCGCACCGCCGACATAGGCAGATGAAACGCATGGGCGACTTTATGTTGAATCTCGCTGGGATGCTGGGTGGATGAATAAATGTGAAAATCCCCGCCTTCCAACGGCAATGCGGCGGCAACTTGGCCTTCAAGATAGAAATGTTCCTGCCCGCCCACATTAAACACGCCTTCCACCACATGCGGGGCGGATGTGATCGCCGCACTGGCATCGCCCTTGGCCCAAACAATCGGCCCCTGCTCGAACCGCGAATTCGCCGCCAGCGCATCGTCGATTGTCAGTAGGGCGGGAAGGTCGCCATAGGTGATTTTCGCCTTCGCCGCCGCCCGCCGCGCCAAATTGTGCGATGTGGCAATGACCAAAAACACAGGCTGGCCGATGTAATGCACAAGGCCCGTGGCCAACAGCGGCTCGTCATGCGCGGACGGGCTGCAATCGGGCATCTCGGCTGGCAAGGATGCGGGCCAGTCCAAATGGGACAGAACCGCCACCACGCCTTCGCTGGCGCGCACGGCAGATAAATCCATCGGGGTGATCGTGCCATGGGCGCAGGTGGATAGGCCAAATGCCAAATGCAGCGCGCCAGCGGGCAGGGGGATGTCATCGGTATAGCGTGCCGATCCTGCAAGTTGCATCAGAGCGGAATCGTGGGGAAGGGGGGCGCCGATGCTCATACCCGCACCTCCATCACCGAGGTTTTCGCGCCCGACAGATCATGCGCATAGCGGATCAGAAGGTTCTGCGCCGTGGTCAGACGGTACGCGGCTGATGCCCGCATATCCGTCAGCGGGGTGAAATCCTGTGCCATCAGGGGGGCGATTTGGGCAGCGGTTTGGGGGGTTAGGGCCTGCCCAATCAGCGCCGCCTCAACCGCCGCCGCCCGTTTGGGAATCCCCGCCATACCGCCAAAGGCAATGCTGGCCGCCGTGATCTTGCCGCCATGGGTTTCTATGTTGAAGCATCCACAAACCGCAGAAATATCCTGATCGAACCGCTTGGAAATTTTGTAACAGCGCAGATTTGGCGCGGATTTGGGGATGGTCACGCCCGTCACAAACTCGCCCAAACGGCGGTCTTGTTTGCGGTAATCTAGGAAGAAATCCTCAAGAGGCAAATCGCGGGTCACTTGCCCCTGCCGCAAATGCAGCCTAGCGCCCAGCGCAATCAGCGCGGGCGGGCCGTCACCAATAGGCGAACCATTTGCGATGTTGCCGCCAATCGTGGCCGCATTGCGGATCTGCGTGCTGGCATAACGGCGCAGCATTTCGGCAAAGCTGGGGTGCGTGGCGGCCATCGCCAAACGCAGCGCTTCAACCGTCACCCCCGCGCCGATGTGCAGATGATCGCCCAAATCGGTGATCTGCGCCATTTCGGCAATGCCATTCAAAAAGGCGGTTTTGGGCAGGTCGCGGTGCAGTTTGTTCACCCACAGCCCCACATCCGTGGCCCCGCCGATCAGCGTGGCATCGGGGTTGGCCAGATACCAGCTTGCCAATTCGGCAATGCTTTGCGGGCGGATGGAAAGGGGGCTGTCTGCCCCCTCGCGGCCTTCGCCGCTCACCCCCGAAGGTATTTGTGCCAAAATGAAAGCCGCGTCTGTTTTCATATGATCAGGCACGGGCGCGGTTTCGGCGGCCTTTGCTGCGCGGATGATGGGCGCATAGCCCGTGCAGCGGCAAAGGTTCCCTGCAAGGGTGGTGTCATGGTCCGTGTCGCCGTTCAGATGGGCGGCGGCCATCGAGGCGACAAACCCTGGCGTGCAAAAGCCGCATTGGCTGCCGTGATGGCGGTGCATCTCGCGCTGCACAGGGTGCGGGGTGCCATCAGGCGCGGCGATGCCCTCGACAGTGCGAATGGCTTTGCCGTGCAGTTGGGGCAGGAACAGGATACAGGCATTCAGCGCTTTTGCGCCGTCTGTGCCCGTGACAATCACCGTGCAAGCACCGCAATCGCCTTCATTGCAGCCCTCTTTCGTGCCGCACAGCGCGCGGTCTTCCCGCAAGTATTCCAAAAGCGTGCGTGTGGGGGACACCCCCGTTAGCACAACCTGTGTTCCGTTTAGCAAAAACGCAACTTCGGTCATGGTCAGCCTCGCCGCCTTCTTTTGCATTTGCCCGATGGCCCCCATCCGATGCGGCGTAAAACGGGGGCGCGGCGTTGTGGTATGAAGCATTGCAAAGCCGCTTCTGGCAAGCATTACCTTATCGCCGATCAAGATATCACTTTTCGTGATTGCCGCATAATCATGCGCCTTTCCCTTGGCCTGCCCATTGGTTAGGCTGGTTGCATGTCTGATCCCCGATTCATCCACCTGCGCACCCACACCGAGCATTCCTTGTTGGAAGGCGCTGTGCCGTTGAAGGCGCTGATTAAACTATGCTTCAAGCACCAGATGCCCGCCGTGGCGGTGACAGATACCAATAACCTGTTCGCGGCGTTAGAATTTTCGGTATCTGCCAAAGACGCAGGCGTGCAGCCGATTATCGGCTGTCAGGTTTCGCTGGCCTATGATCCTGCCCCTCTTGGCGCGCAGCCCCGCCCGCCTGCGCCCATCGTTCTGCTGGCGCAGAATGAGGCGGGTTATATGAACCTGATGAAGCTGAACTCGGCCCTTTACATCGGCAAAGGCGGGCAATTGCCGCAGGTGACAATGGCGGAACTTACCACCCATTCGGCGGGCCTGATTTGCCTGACGGGGGGCAGCGATGGGCCACTTGGGCGATTGATCCGAGCAGGGCAATTGCCGCGCGCCGATGAGTTGATGCGTGCGCTGGCAGCGGCCTTTCCGCAGCGCCTGTATGTGGAATTGCAGCGGCACCCGTTGGGCGACTCCCTGCCCGAGGCAGAGGCACTAACCGAAGCGCCAATGTTGGATCTGGCCTATGCCATGGCCCTGCCGATTGTCGCCACCAACGATGTCTATTTCCCGGAATCCAAAATGTACGAGGCGCATGACGCGCTGATCTGCATTGCCGAAGGCGCCTATGTTGACCAGCAAACCCCGCGCCGCCGTCTGACCCCGCAGCATTATTTTAAGACTGAGGGCGAGATGGCCGCCCTGTTCGCAGATCTGCCCGAGGCGTTGGAAAACACCATCGAAATCGCCCGTCGCTGCGCCTTTGCCGCCTATAAACGCAAGCCCATCTTGCCCCGCTTTGCCGATGACGAGGTTGAAGAATTGCGCCGCCAAGCCCATGCAGGGCTAACGGCGCGGCTGGCGGTTATCCCCCATGCCGCCAGTGTGGAAGATTACACCGCGCGGCTGGATTTTGAGCTGGACGTTATCATCAACATGGGCTTTCCGGGTTATTTCCTGATCGTGGCCGATTTTATCAAATGGGCCAAGGAACAGGGCATTCCCGTGGGGCCAGGGCGCGGTTCGGGGGCGGGTTCGCTTGTGGCCTATGCGCTGACCATCACCGACCTTGACCCCTTGCGCTATGCCCTGCTGTTCGAGCGGTTCCTAAACCCCGAACGCGTGTCGATGCCCGACTTTGATATCGACTTTTGCATGGATCGCCGCGAGGAGGTGATCCAGTATGTCCAAGCCAAATACGGGCGCGACCGTGTGGGCCAGATCATCACCTTTGGCGCGCTGCTGTCCAAGGCCGCTGTGCGCGATGTGGGGCGGGTGCTGCAACTGCCCTATGGGCAGGTTGACCGCCTGTCCAAACTGATCCCGCTGGAAGGGGTGAAACCCGTATCCATCACCAAGGCACTGGCAGATGAGCCGCGCCTGCGCGATGCGGCGAAGGAAGAGGTGGTCGCACGGCTTTTGAATTATGGCGCGCAAATAGAAGGGCTGTATCGCAACGCCTCCACCCATGCGGCGGGTGTGGTGATTGGCGATAGGCCCTTGGACGAGCTGGTACCCCTGTATCAAGACCCGCGGTCAGACATGCCCGCCACCCAATTCAACATGAAATGGGTCGAGGCGGCGGGGCTGGTGAAATTCGACTTTCTGGGCCTGAAAACCCTGACCGTCATTCAAAACGCGCTGCATTTGCTGTCAAAGCGGGGCGTGAA
>CAXNEP010000120.1:0-7035 GCA_964200865.1 Cypionkella sp.
TCAGCCACCGGCATGCCGCCTTCAGCCTGCCGCAAAATCGCGATGATCTGCGCCTCAGTGTATCTGCTTGTCTTCATGCGAAATCTCCTCATGCATCTTGCCGAGAAAATTCTACTTATGCACCCCCTTACTTTTGGGGGGGATTACCACCGTATCATTTACAACAGCGCAAATGGGCAGTTGTTATATGATCCTGATGGCAATGGGCGTGAAGCTGCTCAGTTAATAGCAACATTTGACAACCGCGCTGGGATAACAAACTTAGACATACTGCTGCTAGGATGACAGAACAAATCATTCCCAACCAAAAGGTTGGATTGTCGTATCTTTCCCACGCGTGCCATCGGTGCCCGCAGGGAAGGTGCGCATAGCGACTAAAGCAGTTCGAAGGATGAATACTTTGGTGCCCCTTATCTTTCATAAACTAGGGTCAGGACGCGTTTCCAACACATGCCCGTCGTGGTGGGTGTACGGGCAAATCTGGGGAAATATCTTTGGTGGCTAAAATCCATTTCTGGGAGCCACTTTTAAATGAAAGTCATAGGCTTAAGCAAACTTCACCTTCTAGGCCGTATATTGCACAGTCGTAACTTGCTTCTGCCTGCATAATTATTCATTCTGCGATACAGCGACTGGTCTGTCTTGCTCAAGATAGTGAACTTAATTGGTGTGTCTAAATAACACGCCAACCCCAGCATCCATGATACGGGCCCGATCCTTGGGGGCTATGCTCAATTGGGCTGCTTAGACTCAGAATGGGATAAATTCCAACTTGCGCTTTTCTACTTTAGCGCTAGTCTTTTGATCAAGACTTAGTACGAATTTGTTTCGCAGAAGGGTGTAATGATGTCGCTTTCTCGCCGCGTGTTCTTGTCCCTGTCTGCACTTGGCATACTTGCCAAACCCAGCTTTGCTGCACCTGAACCTGTGGGTATCACCAAGGAAATTTCTGGCGAGGTGCGCATCACCCAAAATGGCGAAATACTGGCTTTAAACTTGGAAGACCCGCTTTTCGTGGGGGACGCTTTGGCGACGGCGGCAAATGGCTTTGCTGCGCTGGAACTTTATTCCAAAACACAGGTTCAACTTGGCCCACAGGCGGAGTTTATGATCGACAATTATGCAGCAGATATTGGCGGTATCATCACCGTGGGCGGCGCAATGGTGTTTGACCGACCAGATGATCTGCCGAAAATTGACCTTGTGGTGCAAAATGCCTTTGCCCAAATTGGCGTGCGCGGGACAAGATTTTTCGCGGGGCCCAGCAAGGGCGTTTATGGTGTTTTTGTCGCGCGGGGTTCCGTCACTGTTGCCGCTGGCGGCGAGACGCGGGTATTGAATGCAGGTGACGGTGTGGACATATCAGCAGAAGGTGCGCCGCCCAGTGCCGCGGCACAGTGGAAGGCCCCCCGAATAGAGGCCGCTTTTGCCAGTGTCGGGCTTAAACCTTAAGGGTAAACAGGTCTAACGCGCCAAAACTGCGAACATTCACCAAGCCGAGTGGCATTACAGAGCCATTGGGCAAATTGCGCCCGCCAAGGCAGGGGCCAATACAGATTTGCGTGCCAAAATCTTTGTTCACCTCTTGCAATCGGGCGGCCAAGTTGACCGCGGGGCCATGCGCCGTATAGTCAATGCGCAGGCCAAATCCGATATCGCCAAGAATCGCCGTCCCTGTTTCAATGCCGATACGGGTGCGTCCAAAGCCGCCCTGCTGGGCGCGAAACGTCTCGGTTGCCACAATCAAGTCTCTTGCACAGTTTAGCGCGGCGGTCTGATGATCGGCTTGATCTAGGGGCGCGTTGAACAGCGCATGGATCGAATCGCCCACCAACTTATCAATCATCCCGCCGTGACGCAGCACTATCGCGCAGGACAGGGCGAAATACGCCTCTAATTTTGCGACCATTTCCTCGGCGCCCATTTCGACGGTCGCGGCGCTGAATCCTTCGATATCGGTGAATAGGGCGGTGATTTCACGCGTCTCGCCCTTGAGCTGCATCAGATGTGGATTGGCGGCAATGCGTGCAACCAAACTGGGTGGCAAGATTTGGCCCATGCGGGCGCGCAACGCCTTTTCTGCCCGCGCAGCAAAGGCCGCACGTGCCGTAAGGCCTAGCAGAACAATTGCAATCAAGAAGAGGCTGGGCAAAACGGGGTCGATTAAGATGCCCACAAATTTATAGGCCGCAAACGCCCCCAAAGCCCAAAGAAGCGCGGTGATTAGTGTCGCTATCAGCGCATGGGTGGGTCTGATCCGCTGCGCCAAAATCAACCCACCCAAGCCTGCGATGGCCAAGAAAAGACCTTGGGCAAGGCGCGCCCAAGCGGGCTGGCGTGGCACATCGCCCGACATCAGGCCGATCACCGCATCTGCATGAAACTGCACCGAGGGTGTGACAGGGCTGGCGGGGCTGGTCCGTAACCCGCCGCGTTCGGGCAGGCTGGAGCCGATTAAGACAACAGCTTTCGGTGCAATTTGGACGTCACCCCTCAGAAGTGCCGCCGCATCAACACTGCGGGAAGGCCAAGTTTTCGCGGATGCCAAGGGGACACGAAACTGACCCTGCACCACCGGCAAAGCTGCTGCACCGCCAAACCGCAGCCAGTCATCCCCCGCAACGGCGCGGCCGCCATTGGCGCGGGCCGCGATGGCGATGGCAAGGCTGGGATAGGCACGCTCGCCGACCAAAACGCCCAAAGGAACCCGCCGCAATTGCCCATCCGCATCCCCCATCAAGGCAATCGACGCCAATTCTGCGGTTGCGAAATTTGGACACGGCGCATCCATCCCTGCCGCAGGCCACAAGGCGGGTCGTCCCGCTATGGCAAGGCGCGTCGGCGGTAAAGAGGCACTGGGCGAATTTGTGAGCAAAAACCCCAAAATTGCAGGAACAGTCGCAATCGCTTGTCCCAGATCCTGCGCGCCAGCGGTTTCGCAATCCCCCGAAAACAAGATATCAAAACCAACAACTTGCGGGTTCGTTTTTGCCAAGGCGCGGATCAGGCGCGCTGTGGCATGACGATCCCACGCAGCACCCGTTTCATCATCCGCGCCAATATCCACCACCACAACGGCCGTCTGTTGACCCTTTGGCGCGATCATAGTGTCAAAGATCAGCTCTTCTACGTATTGAAACTGACCCAATATCAACCCAAACGCCAAGGCCAAAGCAACCATCAAACTTGCGATAAACCCAAGTTTCACCGGCGCATCCCCTTAATCTGCCGCAAGAGTCTGCATCTTTGGCACATCCACACGCCAATGCCCATCGACACGCGTCAGCGCGCCCATCTCTTGCAAAACTTGTAAGGCGCGGTTCACTTTTGGACGCGACGCGCCCAAAAAGGCGGCTAACTCACTTTGGCTGAAGTCCAATGTGATGACCGCCGTTTGGGGCAGCGCGTCTCCGTTTAACTGGCGCAGGGTCAACAGGAAAAACCGCGCCAGCCGCGCCTCGAGGGGATAAAGTGCGATGCCTTCAAGTTGTTCGGTTGTTTCGCGCAGTCGCTGGCAAAAATAGCGCGCTGTTGCAAGAATGATTGCTGGATGAACCCCTGACACTTCGGCAAAGCGGGCGCGGTCCAGCACCCAAGCTGTGACATCCGACATCGCTGTTGCATCTGCCGAGCGCACTTCGCCATCTAGCAATGACATTTCGCCCAAACTATCGCCCGCGCTGGCGTGGCGCAAAACCAACTCGCGGCCCTGTGCGGTGAGAAGGGTCAGCTTAACGCGCCCCGTTTCGATCAGCGCCATCCAATCACCCTGATCGCCGCGTTGGAACATCACCTCGCCCGCATCCCAAACGCGGCGCTGCATGGCATGTGCCAAGGCGTCAGTTGCGGCGGGCCCAAGCCCCGCAAACATATCGAAAGATCGCCAAAAGGCCGCTTTGGGTAACATTGCGCCGGTCATATTCGTCCACCGATTTCAGGCATGGTGCCGCCAATCCACCTGCGATTGCAACCCCTGTTCCAAAGGGAACAGCGCGGCAGGGCAGGATGCGGCAAAAGGGCTGCAAGGAAACGTTAACCAAACCCACATGATGGAGGAAACTATGGATTTCACGGGAACCAATGGACGCGACGACCTGAGTGATAGAACCCTTATTCCAATTCCATTCAGCCGCGACAAAGTGTCGGGTCTGGATGGCAACGATACGATTACAATTTTTTCGGGGCTGGACACCGTCTATGGCGGCGCTGGGGATGATCTGATCATCAGCTCTGACCATCGCCTTCTTGATTTGGTGTTTCTGGATGATCTGATCTACGGCGATGGTGGCAATGACACGATCATTGCGGGCAAAGGTTTTGATACGATCTTTGGGGGTTCGGGCACGGATACGGTGGATTACGAAAGATCTGACGCTGCTGTGCAGGTTGATCTATCGGCCACCGTACAGTCGGGCGGGTTTGCCCGCGCACAAAGTCTGTTCAGTATCGAAAGCGTTCTGGGCAGTGACTTTGGCGACAGGCTGACGGGGAACTCTGCCGCGAACACCATTGGCGGCCGTGGCGGAAACGATACCATTTCAGGGGCTGGCGGCGATGACAGCCTGTTGGGGGATTCTGGCAGCGATGTGATCTATGGCGGCGCGGGTAGCGATTCGATCAAGGGCGGCACGGGCGCCGACAGAATATTTGGAGGTAGCGAAAACGATTCGCTAGAGGGCGGGAACGGCGATGACAATATCGTCGGAGATGCTGGCGACGATATTCTGCGCGGTGAAGACGGCGACGATACCTTGTCGGGCTCATCAGGGAACGATCAGTTGTTCGGCGGAGAAGGGCGCGATGTGCTGTTTGGTGATGCGAACAACGACAATCTCAGTGGCGGATTGGGCAATGACATTCTTTACGGCGGCCTAAACAACGACACGCTTTCAGGCAACGAAAACAGTGACGCCTTGTTTGGCGGCGCGGGGGATGACCGATTGGATGGTGGCGACGGTGCCGATACATTCACGGGCGGCGCAGGTGTAGACCGATTGATCGGCCGCGATGGTGACGATGTGTTCCGTGTGGAGAGCCGTACAGATGCCGATGTGATCTTTGGCGACGCTGGCATCGATACGTTGGATTTTTCAACCCTTGGGGCGTTTAACCAAAAGGCGGGCACCTTTGTTGAGATCAACATGTTCACTGGAAAGGCGTTCAACCTGGATTTCAGCAGCATTGAAAAGGTAATCGGCACGGACAACGCCGACAGAATCCTTGGCAAATCTTCGGCTGATGACATCAGGGGCGGCAATGGCGCAGACTCCATCAACGGTTTTGTGGGCGACGATCTGCTGATTGGCGGTGCTGGCAACGATACGGTGGTGGGCTCTTTTGGCGACGATTCGCTTGAAGGCGGCGCAGGGCGCGATCTGTTGTCAGGCGAAAGCGGCAATGACCGCCTGATCGGCGGCGAAGATACCGATACCGTATCGGGCGGTGCGGGCAATGACACAGCCTTTGGCGGCGCAGGCGATGATGTGATGAATGGTAATGTCGGCGACGACAGTTTGGATGGCGATGCAGGCAATGACGTGCTGACTGGCAATGACGGCAACGACATTCTGATTGGCGATACAGGTAATGACACAATCAACGGCGATTTGGGCCAAGATACTTTGCGCGGTGATGACGGAAACGACCGTCTGCTTGGCGGTGCCGATAACGACCTATTGGTAGGTGGCGCTGGGGCCGATAGCATGGACGGTGGAACAGGTGCGGACAGGCTGTTTGCGGGCGCGGGTGCCGACACGATGACGGGCGGAGAAGGGGCTGATGAGTTTGTGTTTGTTTCCATAGCGGACTCGGGCACGGGTATAGGCACCGCAGATACAATCACCGACTTTGTGCAAGGTGTCGACAAGATTGACCTATCACGATTTACCTTGCCTGAAGGTGTGGATTTCAGTGTGCCCTTAGTTTTTGATGGCGCAGGTGCGATCACCACCACAAACCTGAATGGGGGCGGCATCGCGGTTTCGATCTTTCTGGACAATGATGCGGCCGCAGATTTTGTGTTCCGAATCGGAAATTTGAACAACGTCAGCCTGACCGAAGCAGACTTTCTTTTCTAAACACGAAAAAAGATCAATCAGTATCCAACGCGCCTTCGATGTTCGCATCGAGGGCGCAACTTTCTTTATTGCACATAGGCTTTGGCGCTGGGGCTGAACCCGAATTGCAGCTATTTTCCTGCAGGCCCAGCGCGTTTATTTTCCGCTGTTTGGTTTCGAAGGCAACGGGCGACGACAAGCCGTTGTTCGTGTGCTTGCGTTATGAATGAAAGAGCATTTCGATGTCTTCGAACACGCCCTGTCTTGCGGCTTTGCATTTGTGCTAGGTGTGGCGTCTGTTAGGTTCACGTTTGAGCACGCGCAAGAAACTTTCCGCCACTGCCCGCGCATTTGGTTTGCGTCAAGGGCGCCAAGGGCTTTGCAAGAAAACCGTCGATGGATCGCATTGCTGTCCATACTATCCATCCTAGCAATTTTCGGCATGCCGTTTGAAAAGTCATCAGCTGCAATAACACCATGGTGAAAGCCAAGTGAAAACCGATTAACAGTATCCTTACAAGGGTCGCAAAGCTTTGGTTACGCGGCCTTTTTTCGCTGCTATTGTGTTTGGCATTTTGCGCCAAAGGATGGCGGGGCCCATGTGGGTGCGCGACTGAACCAGTCAAATTGCCGCTGGATCAAAGCCTTGCCATGCGTCGGCAAAAAGTGCCGGCGTCTCTTTGCTAAACAGGCTGAGATGGCCATTAAGACAGGCGTTTTCGATCGCAACTGCTGTGCGAATATTGCGCCGAGTGGTTGTCGACAGCTGGGCGCCTGCAAGTGCTGCCAAAAGAAAATCGCGCCATGCCGTACGGGGCGGGGTGCCCAAATCCTTGTCGCTTCGGTTGTCCGCCGATTTATCCCAGATTGCACCAATGCGAGGTGACCAGACAACCTCGCCCAAAAGCGCCAGACGGCCCCAGCCGATTTTGTCTTCACCGTGCTGGACACCTTCGGGAAATCCTTGGCTTTCAAGCAA
>CAXNEP010000121.1:0-6962 GCA_964200865.1 Cypionkella sp.
TTGCAGGTTATTGCGGGCGGGCTTTCGACCGAAAATGTTGATTGGCACGTGTCGCGCTAGGCGCGGCCTGTCAGCCAGTTTCCAAAACGCGCAAGGCGGGATGGCGGGATGCCAAGGCGCGCTTCGCGCCGATCTGCTACCGCAAACAGGCGGTACATCAGATGAACCCCAAGGTAGCGTAGCGGCTCCACCTCCCATTTGCGGGGGCGGCGGTTCACCCACGGCAGGGCAGTTAGCGCCGTGCCTTTCCCAAGCCCCAGCTTCATCTGGGCCAAATCGGCCAATGTGCGCCCCGCAAGATTGCTGGTAGAAACGCCAACCCCCACATAGCCGCCCGCCCAGCCAAGGCCCGTTGCAGGGTCAAGCCCAACAGTGGCGCACCAATCGCGCGGTACGCCCAAAACCCCGCACCACGCATGGTCGATGGGATAGGCGGCAGCTGCGGGGAAATGGCGGTGCAAAATGGCGGTCAGGCGGCGGATGGTCTCGCCGTCAGGTGCGCCGTTTTTGTCGATGTTCGATCCAAACTTATAGGGCACCCCGCGCGCGCCCACAGTGATGCGCCCCTCGCGCGTGCGCTGGCAGTAACAATACCCATTGTCCATATCGCCGATCAGTTCGCCTCCCTCCCACCCGATCTGCGCCCACACTTCGGGCGGCAGGGGCACGGTGGCGATCTGCGCCGAATTCATCGGCAACCATTCGCGCCGATGCCCCTTGATCTGCGCCGTAAACCCTTCGGTGCAGCGCAGGATAACGGGGGCGGTGATGCGGGCGCGGGGGGTTACGATTTCGCCCTTGGCATACGACAGGGCAGGGGTGTCTTCCGCAATGCGCACGCCCATCGCTTCGACAGCGCGCGCCAGCCCTTGCACCAATTTGGCGGGCTGCACCCGCGCCACGCCAGAAATAACCATCGCACCCAGAACATTGGGAATAGAAATGCGCTGGGCCACCTCGGCGGCGGTCAGCTCGCGCGTGCGGTGGCCCTCGCCCCAGTGGTGGCGATGAGCAATTTCCGCCCGCATCCGCGCCAGTTGCGCGGGGTTAGTGGCAACCATCATCTCGTCTGTGTGGTGAATATCGGCATCAATGCCAAGTTCGGTGCAAATGCGCGAAATCTCGCCCACGGTGCCCTCTAGCGCGCGGGCCAAATCCAGCACGGCTGCGCGCGAAGATGTCGCTGCATAGCGTTCGTGGTTCCACGCAAAATTGCCCGAACACCACCCGCCATTGCGCCCCGATGCGCCAAAGCCTGCGAAATTCTTGTCGATGACCAGCACATCCAAATCAGGCTGCGCTTTCTTTAGGTAATAGGCCGTCCACAGCCCCGTATAGCCTGCGCCAATAATCGCCACATCCGCGCGCGTGTCGGCAGTTAGGGCAGGGCGGCGGGTTTGCGGCAGGCCGATATCTGCATACCAAAAGGAAACGTCGCCAATGGTGCTCGGCTGGGAATTTTGCATGGTGTCACCTCTGCGCCCACCCTTGCAAAGCTGGGCTGGCGGCGCAAGAGGGGGCTAGCCCCCTCGCTTCGCTCACCCCCAGGATACTTGAAAAAAAGAGAAACGCTAAATCTGCGTTTCAATCCATGCGCGAAACGAGGTGAGCGGCGCGCGGTCTGGCGCATCCTTGGGCCAGACAAGGAAGTATTTGCCAAGGGCGGGAATGGCAGGGCCAAAGGCGGGGATCAAGCGACCTTCAGCCAGTTCGCGTTCAATCAAAAAGGTGGGCAGCAGGGCCACGCCAAGCCCGTGCAATGCGGCCATTGTCATGGTGGAGAATTGGTCAAACAGCATGGCGGGCGGACGCTGGGGCGGCGCGCCGAAATGCGCCAGCCAGCGCGCCCAATCGCCAAGCCTGCTTTCGATTTGCAGCATCGGGTATGAGAGAATGTCATTCGCTTTGCCCAAAGGTTTGATCAAAAATTCGGGGGCGGCCACCGCAATCAGCATTTCATCCAGCAGGGGCAGATGCTGCGCGCCTGCCCAATCTGCCCGCCCATAGTGAATCGCCGCATCAATTCCTTCGCCGGCCATGTCAAACGGGCGCAGGCGGGTAGATAGGTTCAGGGTGACTTCGGGATGCTTGGCGGTGAAACCTGCCAGACGTGGGGCCAGCCAATGCATCCCAAAGGCGGGCAGAATGGCCAGATTTAGGCCGCCGCCCAGGGGGTTTGCGCGCAGGGTCATCGATGCGCTGGCAAGGTTTTGCAGCGCGCTGCGCACCGCGCGCACATAATCGCGCCCAGCGGCAGTGAGCGCCAGCTTGCCCCCTTCGCGCGCCAGCAGCGCCACGCCCATTTGCGCCTCCAAAACCTGCAACTGGCGCGAAATCGCGCCTTGGGTCAGCGCCAATTCGCTGGCCGCCGCCGAGGCAGAGCCAAGCCGATCAACCGCCTCTAGCGCCAGCAGGCTGGGCATCGATGGCAAATACCGCCGCGCGCCAAACATATGAGTTTTCCTAATACACCCGCGATGATCTTTCGTTAGGCTTTTGCGCGCGCTTTTGCAATAGTGCTGCAACATTGGAGGATACAGTAATGACCCGCCCATCCCTAAAGCCCAAAGACGCACCCGAACTTGGCCCTTTTGATTGGGCCGATCCTTTCCGCATGGAAGACCAACTGTCGGAAGAAGAACGGATGCTGCGCGACGCCGCCCGTGCCTTCGCGCAGGAAAAGCTGCAACCGCGCGTGATTGCCGCCTATCGGGATGAGGCAACCGACCCCGCCATTTTCCGCGAAATGGGCGAGATGGGCCTTTTGGGGGCCACCATCCCCGAAGAATACGGAGGGCTGGGGGCCAGCTATGTCGCCTATGGCCTGATCGCCCGCGAGGTAGAGCGCGTGGACAGCGGTTATCGCAGCATGTTGTCGGTGCAGTCATCTTTGGTGATGTATCCGATCTATGCCTATGGGTCAGAAGAACAGCGCCGCAAATATCTGCCCAAACTGGCCACGGGCGAATGGATTGGCTGTTTTGGCCTGACCGAACCCGATGCGGGATCAGACCCTGCGGGTATGAAAACCACGGCGCGCAAAACGGCGAACGGCTATGTGCTGAACGGCAGCAAAATGTGGATTTCCAACGCGCCGATTGCCGATGTTTTCGTGGTTTGGGCTAAGTCCGAGGCGCATGGCGGTAAGATTCGCGGCTTTGTGCTGGAAAAGGGCACCAAGGGCCTGTCTGCGCCCAAAGTCGGCGGTAAGCTTAGCCTGCGCGCATCCATCACGGGCGAGATTGTGATGGAAGGTGTCGAAGTGGGCGAAGATGCCCTGCTGCCCCATGTCGAAGGGCTGAAAGGCCCCTTTGGCTGCCTGAACCGCGCGCGCTATGGTATCGCGTGGGGCGTGATGGGCGCAGCCGAGTTTTGCATGACAGCGGCGCGGCAATACGGGCTGGATCGCCATCAGTTTGGCAAGCCTTTGGCGCAAACGCAGCTGTATCAGACCAAACTGGCCAATATGATGACCGATATCGCGCTGGGCCTGCAAGGCGCGCTGCAGCTGGGGCGGCTGATGGACAGCGCGCAGGCAGCGCCTGAAATGGTGTCGATCCTAAAGCGGAACAATTGCGGCAAGGCCCTAGAGGCCGCCCGCCACGCCCGCGACATGCACGGCGGCAACGGCATTTCCGAAGATTTCCAAGTGATGCGCCATATGGTCAACTTAGAAACCGTCAACACCTATGAAGGCACCTATGATGTGCATGGCCTAATCCTTGGCCGCGCCATCACAGGGTTGCAGGCCTTCTTCTAACCTCAACCTCAAGGTTCGTTTTATCTTTATAATTCAATGTCTTATTGACCATTTCCGCCCTCGGTGCAAAGCTGAACTTACTGTTTTGCAACAAAGGAATAGGCAATGTGCATAGAATGTGAAGACACGGCGGTACACCGCCGTGATGTGATGAAATGGGCCGTGGGTGCGGCTGTTTTGGCGGCGGGCGCGTTCGCGGCCCCCGCCTTTGCTAATTCTGAGGCGGATTTTGCGATCACCCCAGAAGAAGCTTTGGCCCGCCTGCGCGAAGGCAATGCGGCATTTGTCGCCGATGCAGGCGCCTGCGCGGCCAATCTGGCCAGCTTGCGCGAAGAATTGGCACAAGGGCAGTACCCTTATGCCAGCATCGTCACCTGCGCTGATAGCCGTGTATCGTCGGAATTGATTTTTGGCGGCGCGACTTTGGGGGATTTGTTCACCTCGCGCAATGCGGGCAATGTGGTGGATACCGCAGTGCTGGGCACGCTGGAATATGGCGCGGCGCATCTGAAATCGCCGCTGATTGTGGTGATGGGCCACAGCAAATGCGGCGCAATCGGCGCGGCCTGCGAAGTGGTGACAAAGGGAACCGATCTGGGCGGCGCCGTGGCCAAGATGGTGCAGCCAATCCTGCCCGTCGCCCTGTCGATTGGCGCGTCTGACCCTGACCTGTTGGCAAAAACCGTGCTGGCCAATGCGCGCAAGGGTGTTCAAACGATTATGCAAGACAGTGCCACGATCGCGGCCTTGGTGGCCGAGGGCAAAGTACGGGTTCTGGCGGCCGTCTATGACATCACCACAGGTGTTGTCACGTTTGATGATGCTGCCTAAGCATACTTGGCCCAAGCGCGGTGCGCTTGGGCCATTGATGCTAAAGCGCTTCTTCCAGCGCCGAGGCGCGCCGCGCCTCTGCTTCGCGGTCGGCCTCGACGCGCGCCATGCGGCGGCGGTTGATCTCATAGATCAAGGCCAAAACCAGCGTCACCATAATCAGCAAGAACGCCAGCGCGTTGATCGCAGGGGTCACGCCCGAACGCACCATCGAAAAGACATAGACGGTCAGCGTATCCATCCCGCCACGCGTGAACTGCGTGACGTTGTAGTTCTCGATCGATTGGAAAAACGCCACAGCCGCGCCCGCGCCGATGGCAGGGTACAGATAGGGCAGCAAAATGCGGCGCAGCACTTGGGCATGGCTTGCGCCCAAATCCAAAGCGGCCTCTTCCAGCCCCGCGTCAAAGCTTTGCAGACGTGCCAGCACCAGCAGCATCACCATTGCGGCAATGTAACTGACCTGCCCCAGTACCGATAAATGCAAACCGGGGTTAAACAGGAAGAATTCCGTTCCCATCGCGTTGCCCATTTTCGTCCACAAAATCATGGTCGAAATGCCAATCACCACACCTGGAATAAGAATGGTTGAAATCATCATGCTGTACAGCAGTGTGCGTACACGGCCCGAGATCGAGTTGATCAGAATGGCCGAGGCCGTTCCCACGATCACCGACAAAATCGCCACCGCAACCGCCACAACCAGCGTATTGCCAAAAGCGACCATCATGCGGTCATCGTTGATCATCGCTTCAAACCAGCGCGTCGTCCAACCCTTCCACGGCACAATCGACGGCAGGCGGTTGTCGTTAAACGCCGCCCCCGACATCACCACCAAAGGCGCAAGCATGAAGGCCAAAAACAGCCCCATATACAGGCGGGCAAGGTTCATCCGAAGTTTATGCATCACCGCCCCCTATTTCGCGATATCGGAAAGTTTAACTTTGAACACCTTCAGCGCGATGGACACAAAGATCGTGCACAGCAGCAGCAAAATAAAGGCATAGGCCGAGGCCGTGTTCCAATCTAGCGCGTCTTTGAACCATTGATCGATGGTTTGCGTGAACCACTGCGATGTGGTCGACCCAAGGATCGATGGCACCAGCAGCGAGCCTGCCGAAAGCATAAACACCATCACGCAGCCCGATGCGATGCCGGGCTTGGCATGGGGCAGCACGATGCGCAGATGAATTTTCCACCACGGCGCGCCCAGATCATCGGCTGCCTCAATCTGGTTGGTATCCAACGACGCAATCGCGTTATAAATTGGGAAAAGCATAAACAAAACATAGGTATAGGTCAGGCCAATCACCACGCCGTCATAATCGACAATCCAGCGCACGGGGGCCTCTATCGCGCCAATCGCCAGCAGTAGCGCATTCAGCGGGCCTTTAAAGGCAAGGATAATCCACCACGCAAAGGCGCGCAGCACTTCGGATACCCACAGCGGAATGAATAGCAACAGCAGCAAGGTTGGCAGCGATTTTGGGTTGGCGATTTTCGCCATGAAAAACGCCAGCGGATAGGCCAGCAAAAAGCAGGCCACAGTGACGACAATCGAATACCAAATCGTCAGACCAAAGGTCATCACATGAACAGGGATCATGTATGGTATGCCAAAGAACGACCGTTCGATCGATCCATCAAATACCTTGGCATAGTTGCCAAGGCTGTAGACATCTTTCGGCCCGCCCACATCGACCACGGGCAGATAGGGACGAAAGCTTTGCTCGAACAGGGTGATATTGGGCACCACCACCAGCATCACCAACCAAAACGCCACCAAAAGGCACATCAGGGCGGTGATCGTCACGCCGTAACGGCGAATAAGATCGCTCATCGCTAGCCCCTTACATTTGCGTCAGGCAGCAGGGCGGCGCGGGCGGCAGCAAAGCTGGCATGCAACTTTGTGCCAATATCGGGCACTGTGGCCGACCCGTCATTGCGCAATTCAGCCACGATCAGCTTGCCATCATCGCTATGGCACAGAACCGAAATAAACGCACCTTCAAAGGACACTTCGCTGACAGTAACGGGAATCGAATTTTCCTCTGCAGCCGTGCCCGACAGCAGCGTATGTTCTGGCCGCACATAAAGGCGCAGCGCTTTGCCTTTCGCATCATCATTGATGCGGGCACGCAGCGTGCCATAGGCGGTATCAAACCCTGCCATGCCACTTGCCACCGCGCCAGACTTGCCTTCAAAAATGTTATTCTCGCCCACAAACCCCGCAACAAAGCCGTTGATCGGCGCGTTGTAAATATCGCGCGGGTTGGCGATTTGTTGGATGCGGCCTTGGCTCATTACACCCACACGGTCAGACATGGCCAACGCCTCGCCCTGATCGTGGGTGATGTAGATAAAGGTCACG
>CAXNEP010000122.1:0-6860 GCA_964200865.1 Cypionkella sp.
GCAATTTTGGCAGGGCAAAGCGGGGTGGGGGCGGTTATGTCTGCGCTGTTGCTGGCCCTTTTGCTAGCGGCCTTTCGCGTCGGCGACGGGGCCTTTGCCGCCCGCGCCCAAACCCTTGGCACGGCTACGGGCCTTGGCACCATCGGCCCCGTACAGGGCACGGTGCGCGTGTTTGAACAGCCCCACACCTCGCCCAATTATCTGATGCGCGAGATGATCTATTTGGTCGCGCGCAAGCATGTGCAAAAACTGCGCAGCGTTGCCCTGATCGGCGCGGGCATTGCGCCTGCCTTGCTTCTGCCGCTGACGCCGCCCTCACTGCTGGGGTTTGCGGTGATCGCGTTGGTGCATCTGACAGGCGCATTCGCCGCGCGCTGGCTGTTCTTTGCGCAGGCCGAACATGTGGTGGGTCTGTATTATGGGCAGCGCTAAGGTTGGCGTTCAGATCGCCGATAAGTCCGCGCGCTTTTGCCAAATCGCCGCATAGGCAGCCACCGCTGGCCAAGCGGGGATAGCGGTTTGCTGGATCTGCGGAGCGCTGGGCAAGCCGCCTGTGGCCAAAAGCGCCGCCCCCGTGCTGGTGCCCGTTTGCGACGTGGCTGCAAAAACAGGGCGGGCGGGGCCAGCCAAGGCAGCCAGCATCTGCAAATAGGCCGTATTGCGGGTAAATGGCCCTTCCACCACAACCGCGCCCTGCTGCCCGATTAAATCAAGGCAGGTCTTGGTCATCAGCGCCAAATAGGCCGCCACAGCGGCGCTGTAATGCGCGCTGCCAAGCGGCGGCGCAATTCCATCAGCCCAGTCCATTTTGCGCCCTTGAAACGGCCCTGCGCTGTTAATCACAGATGGCAATAGCATGATTTTTTCCGCCAGTACCTGCTGCATGGCAGCTCCATCAGCAGGCGGCAGGTCTGCGCCGCCGCAAAGCATCTCATACTCCCGCCCGCCCATAAAACGGGCCGAAGGTACAGCCGCGCCAAGTGCATTCAGGTTCACCAGCACATCGCGCGCAGGATCAAGGGCAACTTCCGCCGCCTCCATCGCCATGGCAATCACCCATGTGCCCGTGGACACCACACCAAAGGGCGGCTGCATGGCCAGCACATGCGGCAACAGCGATGCATTGCTGTCGTGAATGCCGACATAAACGGGAATGCCATGGCCCAGCCCCAATTCGCGCGCCACATCGGGCAGCACAGTGCCCAGCACATCAGATGGTGCGCGCAAAGGGGCCAGTTTGCCCGAAAGCCCCAGCTTTTCCACCAAATCTGATGGCGCATTGTTAAACGGGTTCCATAAATCTGTATGACACCCCAGCGAGCAGGGATCGCAGGCGGTTTGCCCTGTTAGCAAATAGCCCCAATATTGCGGATAAGTCACCACTTGCGCCGTGCGAGCCAGCAAATCGGGGTCACGCTGAAACTGCCAAAACAACTGCGCCCCAAGGTTCAGCCCAAGGGCAAGGCGGGGCGATCCTGTTTGCGCGAAGGGGGGGCGAATGGCATTATACTCGGCGGCCACCGCGTCAGGCCCGATATATTCATAATCCAGCATCGGGGCCGCCAAATTGCCCTGCTCGTCCAGCAGCACCGCCGCCGCGCCGTGGGTGGTGATGGAAATCGCATCAATGCCATGGGCGGCCTGCATATCCGCCAGCGCCGATTTGATAAACATCCACAGCGCGTCCAAATCAAAATGCGGATAGGGCGGGCCAGCTAAAACTTTGTTGGCGCAAGAGGTAACGGCAATTTCCGCCATGCTTGCCCCATCCACCAGCGCCAGCTTGGCATGGGTTTTGCCAATGTCGATCACGGCGATATGGGTGGGCGCGCTCATGGCATATGGAACACTTGGGCCAGCGGGGTTGCCACAGGCTCGTTGCTGGGATGGGTGTCCATAATATCGGCCATATAGGCCCACCAACGCGCCATCACCTCGGTTTGCGGCAGGCTGTCCATTTTGTGATTATCCGTCCGCGTCAGAACGCCAAACAGGGTATGCGTTTCGCGGTCTAGGAATATCGAATAATCGCAAATGCCTGCGTCTTTCAAAAGCGCAACCAACTCGGGCCAAATCGCGTCATGGCGGCGCTGATATTCAGCTTCCTGCCCCGCGTGCAGGCGCATCTTGAAGGCGTATTTCTGCATCACTTCCTCCAAATCAATTTCGGCGCGGCAATAACGGCAATCAGCAGCAGCCCAAGGAAAATTGACATCACAATGCCAGGCACGTTCAGCAGACCAATGCCAAAGGTCACCATCCCCATGATAAACGCCGCCAGCACCACGCCCAAAATGCTACCCGATCCGCCCAGAATATTCACCCCGCCCAAAACGACCATGGTGATAATCTCCAGCTCCATCCCCGTGGCGATGGAAGGGCGGGTCGAGCCAAGCCGCGAGGTCAGGCAGACCGCCGCAATGCCCGACATCAGCCCCGTCAGCAAAAACAAAATAAACCGCACCCGCGCCACCCGCACCCCCGAAAACAGCGCGCCCATGGGGTTATTGCCGATCACATAGACAGATCGGCCAAAATTGGTGCGGTGCAGTAGAATGTAGAAAATAACCGCCGTGATGGCGAACAGGAACAACTCAAACGAAATCACCCAAAACACATAGCCCTGCCCGAAAAAGGCAAATTCTTTGGGGTAACCTGTAAAGGCCTGATCGCCCAGAATAATGAATGACACGCCGCGAAACAGGCTCATCGTGCCAATGGTCACCACGATAGAGGGCAGGTTCATTCCCGCCACCAAAACGCCATTGATCGCGCCGCAGATCACGCCCACCGCAATGCCAGTGACCACAATCACAGGCACGCCGAAGCCCGCGCTCATCACCAGCCCCATCGCAGTGGATGCCAGCGCGATGATCGAGGCGACGGAAAGGTCAATTTCCCCCGCGATAATCAGCATCGCCATGGCAAAGGCAATCATCGCCTTTTCAGTAAAGTTAAACGTGGCGTCCGATAGGTTCCAGACGTTCAGAAAATAGGGCGAGGCAAAGGAATTGGCGGTGAAAATCAGAATAAACACCACCACTAGCAGCGCCTCCCACGACCGAATGGCGCGGTGCATTGGGCTGTGCAGGCGGTCGGGCAAACTGCGCGTGCCAGAAGTGTTCATGGGGGCGGTCATGCGCGCGCTCCTGTCTCGGTTGTTTTCAAGATAAGCCGCCCCTTGGGGCGGTTTTGCAGGGCGTTTACCGCCACCGCCAGCACAATTGCCGTGCCCGAAATCGCCATTTGCCAAAACGGCGATACGCCGATGACGGGCAGCGCGTTTTTGATGATGCCCAGAAAAATGCAGCCCAAAATGGCCCCGCGCACCCCGCCAATACCGCCCGCAATCGATATGCCGCCAATGACGCAGGCGGCGACGACATCCAGTTCAAAGCCCCCCGCCACATCGACATAGGCCACGGCATAGCGCGACACCCACAGGTATCCCACCAACCCCGCGAGTGCCCCCGAAATGGTAAAGGCGGCAAATTGTGTGCGACCCACATCAATGCCCGCATACACTGCGGCATGGGGGTTTCCCCCCACCGCGTAAAAGCTGCGCCCCAGCACAGTGCGCGTCATAATCACGGCAAATACCGCAATCACCGCAATTGCCACCCAAGACATCACAGGCAGGCCCAGCACATGCAGGCGGGGCAGGGCCTTGAACGCATCTGACATTTCATGCGCGTTTACCCATTTTCCATCGGTCATTATAAAAATGATGCCGCGATAAATGGTCATCGTGCCCAATGTCACCACGATGGACGGAATACCCACGCGCCACACGAGCAGCCCGTTGATCATGCCCAGCATCGCGCCGAGCGCGATGGCCGCAGGAATAACCAATGCCAATGGCACCCCCGCCCCATCCATCAGCGCCGCCACCATCCCTGTCAGCGCCAAAGTGGCCGCCACAGACAAATCGATACATTTGGTCAAAATCACAATCATTTGCCCAATGACCAAAATCATCAACGGCGCGGTGTCGTTAAACGTATTGGCCAGACTGCTGGGCGTGATGAATGCGGGAAAGCGGTAGGCAATGACCGCTGTCATCGCGATAATTGCATAGGTCAGCAGCGCGTCGCGCGAGGTGAGGGCAGCTTTCATGCGGCCTCTCCCAAACCTGCGGCGGCGCGCACCAGCGCCTCGGGTGTCATGGCATCGCCCGCCAGTTCGGCAGCAATGCGCCCCTCGCGCATGACAATCACACGGTCAGACATGCCCAGAACTTCGGGAATTTCAGACGATACCATAATCACGGCCAACCCTTCGCCGGCCAGTTTGGCCATAAATTCATGCACCATCGCCTTTGATCCAATGTCGATGCCCTTGGTCGGCTCGTCCAGAATAATCACACGCGGTTTTGTGGCCAGCCATTTGGCGATAACCACCTTTTGCTGATTGCCGCCCGACAAAAGGCCAATATCTTGATCCAAAGACGCCGCCCGCAAATCCAGCGCCTGCGTATATTCCCGCGTTAGGGCAAATTCCTGCGCCAGCCGCAAAAAACCCGCGCGCGATGTTTTGGTCAGCGAGGGCAGACTGGCGTTTTGAAAAATCGGCAAGCCCTTAATCGCGCCTTGCCGCCCGCGATCTTCGGGTACATAGACAATGCCCGCCGCGATCGCATCGGACGTTGTGCGAATAACCCGCACCTGCCCTTCTAAATTGACAGCGCCCGCGCTGGGCTTGGTAATGCCAAACAGCGCCTGCATCACCTCGCTGCGGCCTGCACCTACAAGGCCGTAAAAGCCCAAAATCTCGCCCTTGTGCAGCGAAAACCGAATATCGGCAAATTCTGTGGGGTGGCTATAGCCCGCCACAGTAAACACAACATCGCCAATATTGCGCACCCGCGCGGGGAAAATCTGATCAACCGCGCGGCCCACCATCATTTGCACAAGCTGCGCCTCGCTTGCCTCGCGCATCAGGCCCGCGCCCACAAATTGCCCATCGCGAAACACAGTGTAACGATCTGCAATGCGAAAAATCTCATCAAACTTGTGGCTGATGAACAAAATCGCCTTGCCCTTGGCCTTTAGCGTTTCAACCAGTTCATACAGTTCTTGAATTTCTTTGTGCGACAACGCGGCAGTCGGCTCGTCCATAATCACAACGCGCGCGTCAATCGACAGGGCGCGGGCAATGGCCACCAAATGGCGCTGGGCAATGCCCAGTTCGCGCAGCAAAATATCAGGGTCAATCTTCGCGCCAATCGAATCCAAAAGCGCGGCCGCTTGCGCGCGCTGGGCTGCCACATCAATCAGCCCCCATTTGGTTTTGGGCGCATGGCCCAGCCAGATATTTTCGGCCACGGTCAATTCGTCAAACAGCACGGTTTCTTGATGAATGGCCGATACGCCAGCCGCCGCAGCCGCCTCGCTGCTGGGGAATTTCACCGCCGTTCCGTCTAGAAAAATCTCGCCCGCATCGGGCTGGTAGATGCCCGTCAGCACCTTCACAATTGTTGACTTGCCCGCGCCATTTTCGCCAATCAGCGCGGTCACTTCGCCCGCATACAGATCAAGCTGCACATCTTGCAGCGCCTTAACCCCCGGAAAGGATTTGGACAGCGCGCGCAGCGACAGGACAGGTTGGGAAAGAACGGGTTGGGGCATGGTTCGACCTTTGAAAAATGGCCCAGCCAGAACAGTCTGGCTGGGCCAAGTTTACGTCAAGCGATATTAGAAAATCGACTTGAAATCGGCGATGTTGCTGGCGTCATAGGTGAAGGGGTCAGACATGGCCGCTTCGTTGTTGTCGTCCAGCTTGGCGGTGCCCATGCGGCCCATGCCAATTTCAGCGCCCGCTTCAGCCTTGGCACCTTTGACGATGTTGTAAGACAGCATCGTTGCGGCATAGCCCAGATCGATTGGGTTCCAGATGGCGAAAGACTTGGTTGCGCCCGATTCAACAGCGCCCGCCATTTCGGATGGCAGACCCAGACCCGTGACGTTGACCTTGCCGATCAAACCGCCATCGGTCACCGCTTGGCTAGCTGCCAAGATACCAACCGTGGTTGGGGCAATGATGGCCTTCAGGTTTGGATACTTGGCGATCAAACCTTGGGCTTCGCGATAGGATTTATCAGCCAAATCGTCGCCGTACACCGTGTCAACCAAGGTGATGCCCGCATAGTTTGGCAGAACCTTTTTGGCTTCTTCGATCCAGATGTTCTGGTTGGTGGCGGTTGCCGATGCCGACAAA
The DNA here is from genome assembly GCA_964200865.1 of Cypionkella sp. Lineage (GTDB taxonomy): Bacteria > Pseudomonadota > Alphaproteobacteria > Rhodobacterales > Rhodobacteraceae > Cypionkella. Next base: position 6,217 of record CAXNEP010000122.1, read on the forward strand.
ATCGCCACTTCGCCGCCGTCTGGCATATTGTCAGCGGCCAGTTTGATGATGGTGTTGCCGATCAGCGCGTTCGACGATGGGTTCAGGTGCATCATGCGCCCTTCAGGTGCTACGCCCGAATCCCACGAGATAACGGTGATGCCACGCTCCATCGCCTTTTGCAGGGCAGGCACCAGCGCGTCTTTGTCATTGGCCGAAATGGCAATTGCATTCACGCCTTGGGCGATCAGGCTGTTGATCACTTCGATCTGGCCTTCTGCGGTGGTGTCGGTTGGGCCTGTGTAGATGACTTCGACATCGCCCAGTTCTTTGGCAGCTTCTTCAGCGCCTTTTGCAGCGGCTTCAAAGAAACCAATGCCCAGCGCCTTAACCACCAAAGCGATTTTCACGTTTTCCGCCTGCGCCGCCCCAGCCATCATGGCCGATGTCAGCGCTGCCGTTGTTAGGATCTTCTTCAAAATGCTCATGTTATCCTCCCAGATAGAGCGTTACGTACCGTTTGTGTTAGCCTTCGCCAGTGTTCATATTGGCTAAAGCCGCGTTTCTGTCCGTGGCCTTTATGTCTGCCACGATCAGTCTGATATCCGCCCGCGCCAGCATGTCTGCATCGCGGTCGGAAATGCCGTCATCGGTGATGACGGTAT
>CAXNEP010000123.1:0-6854 GCA_964200865.1 Cypionkella sp.
TGAACATATGTTTTTCGACGAAGACCGCCTTGTGGTGATGCGCGAGATGATCTTTGCCGATACATCCGCCGACCGTGCGGCGGCGCTGGCGCGGTTGCTGCCGATGCAGCGCGCCGATTTTGTGCAGTTGTTTGAAATTATGGCAGGCCTGCCTGTGTGCATCCGACTGTTCGACCCGCCTTTGCACGAATTTCTGCCCCATTCGCGCGAAGGTTTGCGCGAGTTGGCCGAGGCGCTGGATAAACCCCTGTCAGACGTGACCCGCAGAGCCGAGGCTTTGGCCGAGTTTAACCCCATGCTGGGCATGCGCGGGGTGCGTTTGGGCGTGGTGTTGCCCGAAATTTACGCCATGCAGGTGCAGGCGATTTTTGAGGCGACGGTTGATCTGGCCCACAAAGGCACGCCTGTTGTGCCCGAAATTATGATTCCACTGGTTTCTGCGCGGCGCGAGGTGGAACTGGTTAAATCCCATATCGACACCATTGCGGCCAAAGTGCGCAGCAAATCGGGGGTGAATTTTGATTTTAAGCTGGGTGTGATGGTGGAAACGCCGCGCGCGGCCTTGCGGGCGGGCGATATTGCCCAGCATGCCAGCTTTTTATCGTTTGGAACCAACGATCTGACGCAGATGACCTATGGTTTGTCGCGCGATGATGCGGGGCGGTTTATGAATACCTATGTTCAGCAGGGCGTTTTCCCCGAAGACCCGTTCCATATTTTGGATGTGGATGGGGTGGGCGAGCTGTTGCTGATTGGCGCGCAGCGCGGCCGCGCGACCCGCGCTGATCTGACTTTGTCGATCTGCGGCGAGCATGGCGGCAACCCCGAATCAATCGATTTTTGTCGCAAGGCGGGCTTTGATTATGTCTCTTGCAGCCCTTATCGCGTTCCGCTTGCGCGGCTTGCATCGGCACAACTGGCCCTTTTGGATCGGGGCGACTTTTCAACAATGCGTTATATTCCAAAAGTTTAGCGCAAAATGAGCGGAGGGCCGCCCAAAGCGATGGGCGGTAATCCGCCTAAATTCGCGCCAAATTGTGAACCTGCCCCCCAGTAGGTAGATTGTTAACCACCCGTGGGGTAGCCCCGACGGGTGCCGTGCGGGCTTGCCCGCAGGTACGATGAAACAAGTGGGATATACCCTAGATGAAAATGCACCAAATCTGGATGGCAGCCACTATGGCGCTGCTGGTTCAAAGCGGGGCCACCTTTGCTGAGGTTCAGCTCAGCACTTCGAACGACCCAAATGCCGCCCTTAGCGCCTCTTTCGGGGCGCTGCTTGGGGCAGAAAAATCCACCCATGATGCCCTGTCCGAGGCTGACAAAGTGGCACTGGCCACTGGCCCAGAAGCGGCCAGCCTTTTTGGCGCAAAGAAAAGTGCCGAGATGGAATACACAGCCGCATGGGTGATGGCGCAGCCCGAACCTTCGAAAAAGCTGCAAAGCAGCGCAGAGTTTGAGTGCCTGAAAGAGGCGCTGTATTTCGAATCGCGCGGCGAAAATGTGAAAGGCCAGTTTGCCGTGGCCGAAGTGATTTTGAACCGCGTTGATAGCCCCGCCTACCCAAACACCGTGTGTGGTGTGGTAGCCCAAGGTAATTCGCAGTCGTGCCAGTTCTCCTACAACTGTGATGGCAAAGCCGAGGTGATGCACGAAGCCGGTTCCGAAGAATTGGCCGCACGGATCGCGGCAGTGATGCTGCAAGGCGCGCCGCGCGAGTTGACGGATGGGGCAACCCATTTTCACACCACGGCAGTCAATCCGCGCTGGTCGCGGGTGTTTGAACAAACCGCCAGCATTGGGCGGCACCTGTTCTATCGCCAGTAAATCTGGCCAAATGTCGCGGCCCTTGCGGCACGCGTCTAAATTTGGCACATAAGGCGCGGGGCAGGCATTAGTCTGCCCCTATTCTTTTGCCTCTTTGGGGCGTTTTTCTGGGGATCGGCCCATGAGCACCGACATCTCGCTGGCCTTTGCCCACCCTATCGCGCGCAGCGAAGCGTCTGCCACGGCTGACCCGCGCGACCGCATTTCGCTGCGCGATTATATCGTGGATGTGGATATTGGCGCGTTTCAGCAAGAGCGCGGCCACACTCAGCGTGTGATGTTCAATATTGTGGTCGAGGTGCGGCCCGCGCCGCAGCCTTTGAACGATGATGTGGATCGCATCCTATCCTATGACCGCCTGACCGAGGCGATTGCGGCAGAATTGGCCGCCGAACGGCTGAACCTGCTGGAAACCTTGGCCGAGCGTTTGGCCGCGCGCATTTTGACCGAACCGCAAGCGATGCGCGCCTTTGTGCGTATCGAAAAGCTGGATATTGGCCCCTATAAACTGGGGGTGGAAATTGTTCGCTCGCGCGCAGAGGTGGCGGTAAAGGTGGTCGGCAGCGATGGGCACGAGGCATCGGTGCATCCGCTGGTGGCCTTTTTGGACAATGGGGCCATCGCCTCGGAGGGTTTGCCGCGCCTTCTGGACGGGCTGCAAGCGCATGGTTTGCCGGTGATTTTGGCCGTGGGCCTGCCCGATATGCCGCGCCCGCAAACGGGGCATGGCCCAACCCAGCGCCGCGTGGATTTGCTGGCGATTGAGCAGAATGCATGGGTGCTGGCCTCGCGTGATCCGCGCTGTGTGGTGGTGGCGACGCGCACCGAAATTGATTGGGCGATCAAGCGCGGGCAGATGATTGTTTGGGCGCCCAGCAAGCTGGTGTTGGACGCGGTCGATGGGCCGCAAACGCGCGCGCCGTTGCATCTGGCGCTGTGGCTGGCCGAACAGATGGCCGCAGACCGCCTGATTGTGCATGGCGATGCAAATTCGGAGATTGGCCCGTTGCCAATAGGCTCTCACGTTACTGTTGTTTCAGCCGCGTGAGACTCCCCCACTTGCGCTGGGCTGCGCGCCTATATTACCAAGCCATATGGAATACCTGCGCCCCATCCCCCAATTCGACCCTGCCCGCCCTGCGGGGGCCTTGCCCCTTGCGGGTGGTATGGGGTGGTTTGCCCAAGTTGAGGTGATCTCGCGCAGCGGCCCTGCGCGGATTATTGCGGCGGCTGATTTGCCCATTGAGGATGCGCGGCGATTGTCTGGCCCGCGCCCCAATTTCGCGGGCCTTTCCTTGGATCGTCCGCGTTTGATGGGGATATTGAACATCACGCCCGATAGTTTTTCCGATGGCGGGTTGTTTCTGGCCCCTGATGCGGCGCTGATGCAGGCGCGGCGCATGGCGGCGGGGGCCGACATCATCGACATTGGCGGCGAAAGCACGCGGCCAGGTGCGGTAGAAGTTTCGTTAGAGGATGAGGTTCAGCGCACCGCCCCTGTGATTGCGGCGCTGCGGGCAGGGGGGCTTGACGCGCCCATATCGATTGACACGCGCAAGGCGGGGGTGGCGCAGGCCGCCTTTGCGGCAGGGGCCAGCATTTTGAACGATGTCACCGCCCTGCAATTTGACCCCGCTATGGCGGGGGTGGTGGCGGCATCTGGGCGGCCCGTGATTTTGATGCATTCGATCAAAACCCCCGCGACGATGCAGGACGACCCGCAGTACGACGATGTGCTGCTGGATGTATATGATGCCTTATCGGCACGGGTGGATGAGGCGCTTGCCCAAGGTATTCCCCGCGCGCGCATTGCCATTGATCCTGGGATTGGGTTTGGCAAAACGCTGGCGCATAATTTGGCGTTGCTTGCGCGCCTGTCGCTGTTTCACAACCTTGGCCTGCCTGTGCTGCTGGGGGCGTCGCGCAAGCGGTTTATTGGCACGATTGCGCGGCAGGATGATGCCGCGCGCCGTATGCCTGGCAGTTTGGCGGTGGCCCTTGCGGGGGCGGCGCAGGGCGTGCAGATGATCCGCGTGCATGATGTAGACGAGACGCGCCAAGCGCTGACGCTGTGGCAGGCCTCTATGATGGGATACGAGATATGAGCGGCAAACTTTTCGGAACAGACGGCGTACGTGGGCGGGCCAACCAATACCCGATGACGGCGGAAATGGCGCTGAAACTGGGGGCGGCGGCGGGGCGGTATTTTCGCAGATCAGGCATGGCGGCGCACCGCGTGGTGATTGGCAAAGACACACGCCTGTCGGGCTATATGCTGGAGAACGCGCTGACGGCAGGGCTGACATCGACGGGGATGAATGTGCTGCTGCTGGGGCCAGTGCCAACCCCTGCGGTGGGGTTTTTGACCCGCTCGATGCGGGCGGATCTGGGGGTGATGATTTCGGCCAGCCATAACCCTGCCGATGATAATGGGATCAAGTTTTTCGGCCCCGATGGGTTTAAACTTTCGGATGCGGCAGAGGCAGAAATTTCGGCCATGGCGATGGGCGATGTTGAATTGGCCGACGCCCCGGACATTGGCCGCGTCAAGCGGATTGACGATGCCAAGGGCCGCTATGTGGAATATGCCAAAACCACATTTCCGCAGGGGCTGCGGCTGGATGGGTTGAAAGTGGTGATCGATTGCGCCAATGGCGCGGCGTATAAGGCTGCACCGCTGGTGCTGTGGGAACTGGGGGCAGAAGTTATCCCAGTTGGGGTTTCTCCGAATGGCCGCAATATCAATGATCGCTGTGGGTCGACCTATACACAGACCGCTGCCGAAGCAGTTGTCGCCCACGGCGCGCATGTGGGCATTTCGCTGGATGGCGACGCTGACCGCGTGATGATTTTGGACGAGACGGGCACAGTGGCGGATGGCGATCAGATTATGGCACTGATGGCTGCGGCATGGGCGGCAGATGGGCGGTTGCGGGGGCAAACGCTGGTGGCGACTGTGATGTCGAATTTGGGGCTAGAGCGGCATTTGGCGGGGCTGAACATTGACCTTTTGCGTACCAATGTTGGCGACCGCTATGTTGTGGAAGCCATGCGCAAGGGCGGATTTAACCTTGGCGGGGAGCAGTCGGGCCATATTGTGATGACTGATTATGCGACCACGGGGGATGGGCTGATTGCGGGCTTGCAGTTTCTGGCGGAAATCGCCCGCACGGGGGCTGCGGCCAGCACGCTGGTGCGGCAATTTGAAACCGTGCCGCAGATGCTGAAAAACGTGCGCTTTGCGGCAGGAAAGAAACCTTTGGAGGTGGAAGCGGTACAGGCCGTGATCGCCGCCAATGAGGCGCGGATCTCTGGCCGCGGGCGTATCCTGATCCGTAAATCTGGTACCGAACCGCTGATCCGCGTGATGGCGGAATGCGAGGATGCAGGGCTGCTGACGGAAGTCGTGGGCGATATTGTCGCGGCGGTAGAGGCGGCGGTTTAGGGGGGCTTTGCCCCCCGCTGCGCTCCCCCCAGGATATTTTCAGAGCAAGGAAGGAACAGACGCTCTGCCTGCTTCCCTGCTCTGAAAATATCCTCGGGGTGAGCCGCTTTTGGCTGTGCCAAAACGGCGAGGGGGCAACGCCCCCTTTGGCGGTGGGATCGGGCGCGGCCTACGGCTTTTCCGCGAAACGGTAATCCCCTGGATAGGCCAGATTGCCGTGGTGGGTGATTTTGGCGGCCTCATAGCACCATATCTCGCCCGCGCAGCCAGAAATCCAGCGGCGGCAAAAGCTGGTATCCTCGCCGTGCATCACGGCCCCGCCGCGCCCTCGCAGATGGCTGAAAAAATCGTGAAAATCGGCATCAGGATAGCCCGGGCCGTTGAACCCTGGCACGGGCACAGCGATGCCAGATGCGACCATCTTTTCGGGGACAGAGCGTTTGAGCAGCATAAAGCCAGTGCCAGCGCCCGCGACTTTGCGGAAGCCATCGCGGCGGACCAGCGGCCAAGGCTCGCCCGATTCATACACGCCAGGAATGTTATAGCGCATGGTTTCGGCCATCAGGGCGGCGGTGGAAGCGCGCTGATCTTCGGGCTTTGCTGCCTCGCGTTCAATCGCGGCGCGGAAGGCGGTCCATGGCATACGGCGCTGCGGGTAGGGGGCGACGGTGAATTCGGCGTCAAAGTCGAGGAGTTTGAAGAACAGATCAGGTTCGAAACTCATGTCGCTGTCCAAGAGTAGCGCATGGCTGAACTGGGTTTTGGCCAAGAAAACCGACATCAGGTAATTGCGCGAAATCACCAAATCTGACCATTCATAGGTGCGCAGGGCAAAGGGAATGCCGCGTTTGGCCAGCGCCTGCGTCAGGCCCAAGAGGGCGTGCACGCAGGGCGTGTCGATATGCCCGCCCGTGGGCATGAGGATAAGGAGTGTGGTCATATGGCCCCCGCGCTTTTCGCGCTAAGGTGGCAGGGGGGGAGGGAAGGGTCAAGGGGGGCTGAGGAAAGGGCCGAAGGTTTCCCTTCGGCCCCCATATCTTGGTGCGCGGAGCCGCGCACCCTACCGCAAAACCCTTAGTTCCGCGCTTTGTCCACCATCTTGCCCTTGGCAATCCACGGCATCATGTCGCGCAGTTTCTTGCCGACCAGTTCGATTTGGTGTTCGTCGTTCGAACGGCGCGAGGCTTTGATGGTGGGCTGACCAACCGCGTTTTCCAGCATGAAATCGCGCACGAATTTGCCTGATTGGATATCCGACAGCACGGCTTTCATGCGGGCTTTGGTCTCGACATAGGGCAGGATGCGCGGGCCGCTGACGTATTGGCCGTATTCGGCGGTGTTGGAAATCGAGTAATCCATGTTGGCAATGCCGCCTTCATAGATCAGATCGACGATCAGCTTCACTTCGTGCAGGCATTCGAAATAGGCCATTTCAGGCTCGTATCCAGCTTCTACCAGCGTCTCGAACCCCATGCGGATCAGTTCGACCAGACCGCCACACAGGACCGCCTGTTCGCCGAAAAGGTCGGTTTCGCATTCCTGACGGAAGTTGGTCTCGATGATCCCCGACCGGCCACCGCCA
>CAXNEP010000124.1:0-6837 GCA_964200865.1 Cypionkella sp.
ATGCCAATCATAATCTCGGACGTGGCCCGCGCCACGCCGCCCACCTGCACCCCTGCAGATAGCCTTTCGGTATCTACACAAAAGCGGGTAGATTCCCACAAGGTTGCACTGCGCAGCGGCGGCTGGCCATCCAAAATCGCATGAAACACATCAGACAGCATATGCGGCCCAGTGGTTTGCAAAAACCGCGCGCAAGACACAAGCTGCCCTTCAGAGTCTAGCCCAATCACATAGGCTGGATCTAAATCATCAAACTGGTCGTATTCGCGGCCATTATTGACCTGAACCTCCCATCCTAAACGCCCGCCAAACACTCGGGCACGCAACTGGAACATCTCGTCCAAGACATCTGCAAAACGATCTTGGTTGAGGGCATCGATCACAAGTATCATCGTTGTTCCTCCATTGCTGTAGTCAGTACAACATGGTTAACAACGCTGGGATTAAATGGATATGCGAGGAATCCCGTATAGGTTGTTTTTCGGCCGCTGCCCCATGAATTCATCACAGCGGGTAGATCATGCCCATCGCAATGGCCCGCGCCACGGCCTGCGGTGTGGTCAACGCATACAGCTTATCGCGGCCTGATCGCAGATGCACCTCAACCGTGCGGTGCGAAATGCCCAAAATATCGCCGACATCCTGCTGCGATTTTCCAGCGGCAATCCATTGCAAAATCTCAATCTCGCGCGAAGATAGGTGCGGCGCGCGCAAGGTGCGGGTCAGCGTATGGCTGCGCATGGCCCCGTCATGCACATGCACGGCAATCGATTGCAATTCGGACAAAATGGTTGGGATCAACCTATCCCATTCGGAAGTTTCGCAATTGCGCGTCACACTTAGCATACCGACATCGCCATAAGGGCCGCGCACTGGAATGGTCAGCCCTTGCGGGACAATGCCGAAATCGGCAGCATATCGAAAAACACGATCAAAATTCTGGGTCTTTTCCAGCCGCGCCCAATGGACTGGGGCAATGCTGCGTGCCGCTATGGCCAACGTGGGGTCGTAGAGATGCAGTTGCTCATCCAAATACACCTGTTTCCACTGTTCAGGATAGGTCACATAGGCGTGGATGGTGCCCGCAATTGGGTTGCTGCCAGCATAGGCTGCATGATCAAAGCCAAACTTTTGACGAATACGGTCCAGAAACTCGTCAAAATCTGCGGGTTTTGCCCCCGCAGCGCCAAGATCAATCAGGTCCATCCTGCCCCCTTTTTTCCAAAGAAGACCCGTGGCTTGCCACCAAAATGCGCGGCCCGCCGCTATGGGGTGCAGCGGCGATGTTAGAGGAAACAGCCAATGGCGCCACTTTGCCCCCCTCTTTCGAGATAGAGACGACCAATTGCAGGACAGCCTGCTTTTGCACGTCATTCAGCCGCTGAAAATGCGTCATCAGCGCCGCCAAATACTTACCATTTTGCACCGCATCCGCTGTGGGCCGCACCTTGACGGGCACCACGGATGTTATCGCGCCAGGCCCATCTGGATTGCGCTGGAAAAATGCCGAGACATCCACGCCCAAATGGCTGGCAATCATCATCAGCCGCGCGGCTGAGACGCGGCTTTTTCCCGCCTCATGGCTGCGCAATTGCGCCAGTGAAATACCCACTGCATGGGCAAGATCGGTCTGCGAGGTGCCCTGCAACCAGCGATAATGCCGAATACATTTTCCAATGGTTGAATCAATCTTATCCATCACTCGCTCCGCACTTGGGAAAAAGGGCAGGCTTCGCCAAGTAGAGAGTATGAAAACATTCAATCAATTGCGCTGCAAGCAAAAGGAAAGGTTAATATAGCGCTGGGAAGTATTTCGCTTACCCTATGGTTGTATTTCGCCTTAACTTGTGCCGCTGGCCTTAACCACGCGGCCCGCAATCCCATCCCAAGCGCCTGATTTTAAGGCAAGACCCAAGATGCGGTCGGGGTTGGTGGGCGGGGGCATCTCCACCCCCGTCAACTTGGCAAACCCAAATCGGCCGTAATAGGGCGCATCCCCCACCAGCAAAACCCGCTCCCATCCCAGCCGCCGCGCTTCGGCCAAGCTTTCAAAAATCAGCAGCCCGCCAAGGCCCTCGCCCTGCCGTGTGGGGTGCACAGCAATTGGGCCCAGCAGCAACACATCTTCAGCCCCGTTTCTGGCCAAAATCTCGGCAGGCCAATACCGAATAGCCGCGGCCAAAGTGCCGTCAGTGTCGCGCAAAATAAGGCACAATCCCGCCACTGTCGGCACGCCATCGCGCAAACGATACGATGACAGCGCCGTGCGCGACGGGGCAAAGCACAGATCATACAGCGCCTCGACTTCCCACCAGTCGGCCTCGGTTTCCTCGGAAAGTCTATACAAGGGCGGCCCTGCCTAACAACGATGGAATCACTTGCAAATGCGCCTAGCATGGCCCCCAATCTGGATCAAACCCCTATGGTGCCACGACCTGAAAGTTTGCAATGTTTTACCAGCCCAAAGATGGCCACACCCTTCCGCATAACCCCTTTAACGCCATCGTCGCCCCGCGCCCGATTGGCTGGATTTCCACCCGCGCCAGCGCAAACGATAATCTGGCCCCTTATTCGTTTTTCAATGCCGTGGCCTATGATCCACCCCAGGTGATTTTTGCAGGCAGCCTGAAAGACAGCATTGCCAATGTGCAAGAAACGGGCGTCTTCGCGGTAAATATCGTCGCGCGCAGCCAGTTGGAACAGATGAGCGAAACTTCCGCCAGATTTGCGCGCGGGGTCGATGAATTTGCCCGCGCGGGCATTGCCAAAGCCGAATGTGAAATGATCGATTGCCCCCGCGTGGCAGATAGCCCCGCCACATTAGAATGCCGCATGACGCAGATCGTTCCGCTGGTGGGCGGCGATGATTTTCTGGTCATCGGCACTGTCGTGGGCGTGCATATTGCGCAAACCGCCCTTGATGCACGCGGGCGGTTTTCGCCTGCGCTGTTTGGCCAAATGGCCCGTCTGGGGTATATGGACTATGCCGAGGTGCGCGAGGTGATCACCCTGCCCCGCCCAAAAGACCCTCCAAAAGACACCGCTTAGGCCAAGCGCCCCGCGTTCAAATGCAGCGTGCGATCCATCTTTGCCGCCAGCGCCAAGTTATGCGTGGCAATCAGCGCCGAAAGGCCCGTGGCGCGCACCAAATCCATCAGGGCGGCAAATACTTGGTCAGATGTGGCAGGGTCTAGGTTGCCCGTCGGCTCGTCCGCAAGCAACAGGCGCGGGCCATTGGCCAGTGCGCGGCAAAAGGCAACGCGCTGCTGCTCGCCGCCCGACAGGGCCGCAGGGCGGTGGTCTGCGCGCGCGCCCACGCCAACGCGGGCCAGCAAATCCATCGCCCGCGCTTTGGCCGCCGCCGCCGAAACCCCCGCTGCAAGCTGCGGGATAATGATATTTTCCAGCGCCGAAAATTCGGGCAGCAAATGATGGAATTGATAGATAAACCCCAAATCCTGCCGCCGCGCCAGCGTGCGGGCGCTATCGCCAAGCCCGCCCATATCGCGGCCCGCCAGTATCACCTGCCCCGCATCGGGCGTATCCAAAAGCCCCGCGATATGCAGCAAGGTTGACTTGCCCGCGCCCGATGGGGCGACCAGCGCCACCACCTCGCCCCGCGCAAGGGCAAGATCAACGCCCTGCAACACGACCACTTCCGAAGGCGTGCCGCGCTTATACGCCTTGGTCACGCCGCGCAGTTCCAAAATGGCATCACTCATAGCGCAGCGCCTCGACAGGGTTCATCCGCGCGGCGCGGCGCGCAGGGAATATGGTGACGATAAACGACAGCCCCAGCGACAGCGCCATTGCAGATGCCACATCCCCCACCTGCAATTTCGCAGGCAGCGCATAGATGCCGCGAATAGAAGGATCCCACACATCGCCGCCCGAAATCAGGTTCACAAAGACCATGATCTGGTCGATATAGGCCGCAAACAGGCAGCCCAGCACCACCCCCGCAATCGTGCCAATCACCCCCGTAAACGCCCCGCACAGGAAAAATATGCGCAGTACCGACCCTTCGGTCAGCCCCATTGTGCGCAAAATGCCAATATCGCGGCCCTTGTTCTTAACCAGCATAATCAGGCCCGAGACAATGTTCAGCGTGGCGATCAGCACCAGAATGGTCATGATCACGAACATCACATTATCCTCAATCGTCAGCGCGCGCAGATAGCTTCCCGCACTATCGCGCCATGTCCACAGCAGCGCCCCCTGCCCGCCTGCGGCCAGCAATGCGGTGGCAAAATCGTCGACCGCTTCGGGGTTATCGACCATCACTTCGATCTCATCGGCGAAACCTTCGCGGTTGAAATAGCTTTGCGCCTGATCCAGCGGCATATAAATGCGGCTGTTATCAATGGCAAAGCCGCCCGTAGTAAAGATATAAACCACCTCATAGGCGTTCACGCGCGGCGATGTGCCCATGGCGGTTTTCACCCCCGTGGGCGCGACCAGCCGCAAACGATCGCCCACGGCAATCCCCATTTGCCGCGCAATGCCCGACCCCACGGCGATGCCTTTGTCAAAATTGGCAAGATCGCCCTCTGCCTCTGGCCCATGGGCCACGCGCGGCAGGGTGGTAATATCGACAGCGGAAATGCCGTAAACTTCCGCCCCCGTGGCCCCCTGCCCTGCCGTCACCATCACTTGCCCCTTCACCAAGGGGGCGGCGCGGGTCACGCCCTCAATGGCTTTGATCTGGTCGGCGATCGCCGTGTAATCTTGAAAGCCCTTTACTACGCGGCCAGCGTCATCCGCGCGGCCCACAGTGTAGACCGAGACATGCGCATTCGCGCCCAAAATCGTATCGACCAATTCCGCGCGAAAGCCTGCGCGCACGGCCATTGTGGCAATCAACGCGAACACCGCCAGCGTGATGCCAATCAGCGAAATCCACGTCATCACCGACACGCCGCCCTCGGCCCGCTTGGCGCGCAAATAGCGCCAAGCGATCATCCATTCCACGGCGGAAAATGGGCGTGTTGTGCTGGGTGTTTGGGTCACATCAAGCTCCTTTTGCCTTGTGTTACAGGCGCGCCACGTCAGGTCAAGGCGCGGGCGGCGCAAGTGGCAGGTTTATGTCGATGCTAACGGGGAAGTGATCTGACGCTGTCAACAACGCCGCCGCCAAAGCAGGGTTTGCGATGATGGCCGCGTCATGCAAAGGGTGCCAAATGCGCCATCTCGGGGCGGCGGCTGCGATGGCGGGCGAAACCATGATAAAATCCAAAAGCGCCTCGAAGTAACCATTTAATTCGGGCAGGAAGAACCGCGACGTTGTAGGCGGGGTATCGCCCCACGACGCGGTGGTTTTTGCGCCATGCGGGTCAAACAATTGCGGCTGATCGGGGTTTGCCGCGCCCATCACCACCTCGACGCTGGAATAACCGAACTGACGTTCATATTCATCCAATCCCGGCCCATCATTGAAATCGCCCAGCACGATCAGCGGCATATCTTGCGCCAAAACCTGCTCTACCCGCCCGCGCAGCCAGAAACATTCGGCCAATTGTTTACGGCGGTTTTGGATAGATTGCGCAACAAACTCGGCCTTATCGCGCGTGCCGCGCGGGGCCTTTGATTTGGTATGTACACCAATAAGCCGCAGCTCAGGCCCGCCCCGAATTTGCGCCAATACTTCTAGCGGCGGTTTAGAAAACCCAATATTTTCATCAACCCCGTCCCCATTCAGATCATACTGGTACCCAAAATCAAAGCGCGGCGCGGCGCTTTTTTCATCCGCATCCCCCATCGGATCATGCCGCACCGTCATCACATCAGGATCATAGATCAGCACAATTTCCTGCCGCGTGTGCGATGTAAACCCCACCAAAGCCCGCCGCGCGCGCAGGTTGAAATGGGCGGCAAAATTTTCCAGCGCCCGCGCGGCAGATCGCGTCTCGCTTTGATCTGGGCCTTCAATAATCATCACGCCGTCCGCATCCAGCGCCGCCAAAACCGCGCCAATGGCAGCGAACTGCTGCGCCTTGGTGACCTCGTGGCGCACAGATGATGAATTATCGTTCAGAAAACCGCCATTGTCGTCAAACAGCTCGGTAAACCATTCCACATTATAGGTTGCCAGACGCAAAGAACGCGTCATACCGCGCCCCGCAGGGCCTGCACATCGCGCCATGCCTCGTTAATGGCAATCAGGCGGCGCGCGGCCAGTTGCACGGCCTCGGGCGGCACGCCGCGCGCGATCATTCCGTCAGGATGGCTTTCCTTCACCGCCACGCGCCACGCACGTCGCAACTCCTCTAGCGTGGCATCAGGCGGCGCGCACAGCACATCAAACGGGTCGCGCTTTGCCCCTTCGACATAGCGCGCGCGCACCGAAGAAAAGCTGCGCGAATCCAGCCCAAAAATTTCTGCCACCTCGCCCAGAAACGCATCCTCACGCGGGTGATAGGCCCCGTCAGCCATGGCTATGGCAAACAGCGCCTCTAGAATATCAATCAAGATATTGCGGTCATCCGCGCATAGCGCATCGCCGCTGGTGTTGAACAGGGCCGCAATCTTGCGCGCATAGGTATCAAACCCTGCAACATCTTGACGTGCCAAGTTAAAAACCCGGGCGGCATTCGCCTCTTCCTGCGGGGGCAGCGCGAAAATGGCGCGAAAAGCGTTGACCTCGTCGCGCGTTACCGTGCCATCGGCCTTGGCCATTTTCGCCGCCAGAGCCAAAATCGCAATGGTAAAACCCACCGATCTTTCGGGCGCGGGGGCCGCGCGCAGACGGTCAAACACAGCCGCAAGCCCCTCGCCAGAGGCAAGGGCAGCTAATGCTTCAGCAATGCGGGTCCAGATCGACATGGGCCAAGTTTATCC
>CAXNEP010000125.1:0-6789 GCA_964200865.1 Cypionkella sp.
CCCCACTTCGGTGCTGCCCGTAAAGGTCAGCTTACGCACGGCAGGGTTTTCGCAAAACTCTTTGCCAATGTCGGATGAGCGGGACGAGGTGATGACCGAGAAAACCCCCGCAGGCACGCCCGCACGCTCGGCCAGCACCGCCAGCGCAATCGCCGACAACGGCGTTTCTGCGGCTGGGCGCGAGACCATCGCGCAGCCCGCCGCCAGCGCAGGGGCAACTTTACGCGCAATCATCGCATTGGGAAAATTCCACGGCGTGATGGATGCACACACCCCAATCGGCTGCTTGATCACCTGAATGCGCTTGTCGCGCATATGCCCGCCAATCACCTCGCCATAGGCGCGCTTGGCCTCTTCGGCAAACCATTCGATATAGGACGACCCATAGGCAATCTCGCCCTTCGCCTCGGCCAAGGGCTTACCCATTTCCGCCGTCAGAATCGCGGCCAGATCGTCCTGATTGGCCATGCACAGATCAAACCACTTACGCAGCACTTGCGCGCGCTCTTTGCCCGTACGCGCCGCCCAGTCGCGCCGCGCCACATCGGCCGCCTCGATCGCGTGCTTTGCATCCGCGCGGGTCAAATCGGGCACATGGGCAATCACATCGCCGCGCGCAGGGTTCGTCACGGCAAAAGTCGCGCCATCGGCTGCCTCAATCCATTGCCCCGCAACATAGGCCTTGTTTGGCAGCAAAGACGGGTCTTTCAGCAAGGATTTCAGATCGGTGACAGTATCCAGCATGATGCTCTCCTACAGGCGGCGATGGGTATGGCCTTGCCATTGCACCTTTTGGGCGCAAAAGTCTATCTCTTGCCCACCCGCTGGACTGATAGGGCCAAAGAATCTGGAGCCACACCCATGCCAACCCCCTCCCCAACCGCCACCGCAGACCGCGCCTATGCCAATGGCGATTTCATAGCAGGCGCGGCAGATTTCCCGCCGCGCTGGCAATCCAAGGCCGCAGCGTTCCGCGCGGGCCTAGGGCCAAGGGCGCAGCTAGACCTGCCCTATGGCACAGGCGCGCGCAACCAGTTCGATCTGTTCTTGCCGCAAACCACGCCGCGCGGGCTGATGATGTTCATCCACGGCGGCTATTGGCTGGCCTTTGATCGCAAAGATTGGTCACACTTGGCGGTAGGGGCACTGGCGCGCGGCTATGCCTGCGCCATGCCCAGCTATACCCTTGCCCCGCAGGCGCGCATTTCGCACATCACGCTTGAAATAACCGCCGCCCTCAACGCCGCCGCGGGCTTGGTATCGGGCCCCATCACCGTTACAGGCCATTCCGCAGGCGGCCATCTTGCCGCGCGCATGGCCAACGTAGGCATGGGCGGGACTGCCGCCGCGCGCATCACCACCTGCATTCCCATTTCGCCCGTGGCCGAACTCGCCCCCCTCATGGACACATCCATGAACGAGGGCCTACGCCTAACCTCCGCCGAATGCGCCCTTGAAAGCCCCGCCCGCCTGCCCCTGCGCGAAAGCATAAACGCCCATGTCTGGGTGGGCGCGCAGGAACGCCCCGCCTTCCTATGGCAGGCCCGCACCCTGTCGGAAGAATGGAATTGCCCGTGGACAGCCGCCCCCGCCCGCCATCATTTTGATGTGATTGATGATTTGGAAGATGCAAAATCGTCGCTCATGCAATCTTGCACACCATAGCCAAAACTTGCGCCTAAACTTGGCCAATCGGCAGCGGGCTTGGAGGGGGGCAAAGCAGAGGCATGGCCCACAAATACCCCTCAGGCGCGCCCTTGGACCATGGCCAAAGCCCTGACGTCGTAGGATAAATCATCTGATATGCGCGAAACGTATTACCGCCGTAAAACCAGCGTCCCCAGCCCAAGTATTTTTTATAATGTTCGCGCCCCAGCAGGCTGAAAAACACAGGAAAGCCTTCGATAAATCCGTAGTAAGGCAGGTTTGGTACAAAAACCTCGCCCGCGCGCACCCTTTCATTATATTCATTGATAATCCAATGCGCGGTTTCAGATCGCATCCCCAAAATCAGCAAATCCGGCTGCTGGGATGTCGCTTCGATCCCGATCGAGTAACAAAAATTAGGCCCATCTTCATCGCCAGATATCAACAGAACATGGCATCCAAATGCTTCAACATCGCGCAAAGCTTTGGCATCCGCATCCGATTGGCTCATCGCTACCGTTCCTTCATCTTCCTAACTCCCCAAATACCTTGGGGGGAGGCTGCTAAAGCAACGCTTTAGCAGCTGGGGGGCAAAGCCCCCCTAACTCCGTTATGAATTGGCGTGCATCCGCTCGATATAAGCGCGCATTTCTTCGGCCTCGTGGCGCGCATCGCGCAGGCCTTCCATGGCCGCGCGCAGTTCTGCTTCGGTCTGGGAAATCTGGCTCAGCAGTTCTGCCTCGCGCTGTTCCAGATATATCAACGCTTGGTCGCGCATTTCTTCGGCTTCGTGCAAAGATTGCGCCAAATTGTCCATCTCGCCCATATCGCCGCCCGATACGCGGGCAAAGCGGTGCAGCAGCCAATAGCTGAACCAGCCCAGCGCAAAAGCAATCAGCAAAATAATTGCAGTGACAATAATAAATTCGGTGCGGTTCATGCGCGGGCTTTCCCTTGGATTATCTGCTTATACCAGAAAAATAGTGGCACTTAAACGGGGGCGTACGGGGGCATCTCTATCACTCGCGCGCAGGGCGCGGTTTGGGCCGCAAGGCGATGTCCCTTGGCGCAAGTTCAGATGCGGCACTTGCGGCGGCTTCGGCTGCATCTGCGGCGGCAGCGGCCTCTGCGGTCACCAGTTTAAACTCGATCCTGCGGTTTTTCTCGCGGCCCTCTTCGGTATCGTTATCGGCAATGGGAACGCTCTCTCCATAGCCTTTGGCCAAAAAGCCTGACACATCCACTTGCCGCCCAAGCAGGGCAATCAGCACGGCATCCGCCCGCGCTTGGCTTAGCGACAGGTTGCTTTCCTCGGATCCGACATTGTCGGTGTGCCCGCCAATCTCCATCCGCAGATTGGCGCATTTGTCCAGCGCAGTGGCAAGCAGCCCCATAATCTTGCCCGCATTGCCGTCAATCTCGGTCGACGCGGGTTCAAACACAATTTTGTTGGCTTTTAAAACTGCGTCCACACGGGCCGCGCACTCCGCTGGCGTGGGCAGGGATGCAATAGGGTCAAGTTTGCGGTCATAGGTTACATCCACCTTAAAGGTCTGCCCCTGCCCCAGTTTTCCAGACAATATCTGGCTGATGCGCGCGCGTGCCTCATTATTGCCCGTCACGCCCGTGACCTGAACCGTATCGGCGCGCACAACCAAATCGCCGCCGTCCAACTCGCCCAGCGCCTCTAGCCCCGCCAGCACGCGCACAGGCCAACCGCCTGGCAGGCCTTCGTCCAGCACAGCGGCCTGATAGACCTTGTCCGCACCAAAGGTGGCCTTGGCGAAATTATCCACCACTTTGCGCTGCATGTCATCGGGCATGCGGCCGCGCAATTCCACGCGGCCTGTGGTTTGCGACAGCGTGGCTGTAAATTCGGCTGGGCCATCCGTGGCAGGCGCATCGGCGGCCTTTTCTAATGACGAATTCAGCGAGAAAACCTCGGGCAAAGCCGCATCCAAATCGCCGACAACGCGGTCAAAATCACGTTGGGACACATCTGAGCCTGCCTGCAAGGTCACATCAGCATCCTTAAACGTGACATTGCCCGACGCAAGTTGCCCCACCGCCGCAATGCCCGCAGCCGTGGCCGCCGCCCAGCGCGGGCTTGGCACGCCAAGACCGATGGTGCAATCCGCCCCCGCAGGTGCGCCCGCCGCCACTGCGGCCTGCAATATCGCGTCGCGCGCCGCCTCACTATCAGCCGCGCAGGCATCAAACCGCGCGCCTTGCGCGTCTTTGACGAAACGCAAGGTGAACGGGGTCAGCACAGGGCGCGGCGCGGAAATTTGAATATCGGCCTGCAAATTGCTGGGCTTGGCAAGGGCCAAATCCGCCTCAAACGCACGCTTTTCGCTGGCCGATGTGGCAATTGCCGTCACTGCAACGCGGTCTGCCGAGATTGAAATTTTAGAACGCGGCAGCATTTCAAAGGCCCGCAAACCAAAGGCAAGCGCCACATCCCAGCCCGCCGAGGCGGGATAATTGGCCGTTTCGATCATTTCGGAAAATGGCGCAGCCGCCGCCAGCACGCGGCCTTTTTCAATCAACACCGCTTCGTCATCGCCAATTGGCATCAGGCCAATGATCTGAATGCCGTCATCATTGCGCAGAATCTCTAGGCTGAAACGTGGCGCTTCAAAGGCTTTGACAGGGGTTAGCTCCATCTCATCGCGCAGGCGCGACGCATCGACCATAGTTGCCACCAAATTGGCAAGGCGGTAGCGCGCCGCTTCATTCGGGGCCGTGCCAATTAGGCGCACTTGCAGCCCGTCAGCCTCAACTTCGGCCCAAGTGATGCCTTCGGTCAGCAGCCGCGATTTAACTGCGCTGGCAGATACGTTTTCAATAATCAACGCCAGCCCAAAGGCCACTGCCATAAACGATCCCCCCGCTGAGATAAACACAAGCGGGGCCATCACAGCCGCAAGGCGCAGCGACGGCAGGTAAAGCTTTGGTCTTTGGCTCATCGTACGGGAATCACTTTGGCAAATATGCGGTCAAAAACCCGCCTTTTAGGGTTTGTCAGTCATAGGGGGCAAGGGCGGGCGGATCAATCATACGATTGCGCTTGCGGCGAAAAACAGCCCAAGGATTAAACCCGTGTCGCGGTTGGCCCGAAAAACCTGCAAACAGGATGCAGGATTGTCCAAATCCAGCCGCCGCATTTGCCGCGCCATATGCGCGCCAAAGGCAAGCGTGCCGATCACGGCGATGGTTTTGGGCAGCGCGCCTGCATCTGCCTGCATCACCGCGAATGCCGCCAATGCCACAGCCAGTACGGCAAACCCCCACAGCCATTGGCGCGAATTTTCCCCAAACAACCGCGCGGTGGATTTCACACCAATCAGCGCGTCATCTTCGCGGTCTTGGTGGGCATAGATCGTGTCATAATACAGCGTCCATGCGATACCCGCGCCATACAGCAGCACCGCGCTGGCACTTAGCGCGCCCGCATGGGCAGCATATGCCAGCAGCGCGCCCCAGTTAAACGCCAGCCCCAAAAACACCTGCGGCCACCATGTAAACCGCTTGGCAAAGGGATAAATCGCCACCAGCGCCAGCGATGCAATCCCCAGCCCAATCGCCAGCCCGTTATAACTGAACAAGATCAGCGCGGCCAAAAGGGCCTGCACCACCATCCACGCCGCCGCCTGACGCTTGCTCACCTGCCCCGATGGCAGCGGGCGCGACCGGGTGCGCGCCACGCTTGCGTCAATATCCACATCGGCCAAATCGTTCCACGTGCAGCCCGCCCCGCGCATCAAAAACGCCCCCGCCCCACAAGACAGGGCCAGCCAAAGATCCCAGCCGCGAAATCCCCCCTCCATCGCGGCCAGACCAATGCCCCACAGGCACGGCGCAAACAGCAGCCACGTGCCAATGGGCCGATCCGCCCGCGACAGGCGCAGATAGGGGCGCGCGGCCTTGGGGGAATATTCATCCACCCAATTGCCGCGCGGGGCATCGGCCACTTGTCCCTCTGGAAATTCGGATGGCTGGGGCATAGGATGCTTTCATGAAAGACGCGAAGATCAGATTGTTTGTAGACGCACCTTTGGGGGCGGGGCAAGCCGTTGCTGTGGGCGAGGCGCAGGCCAATTACCTGTTCAACGTCATGCGCCTGCCCGTTAGCGCGCAGGTTTTGCTGTTTAACGGCCAGTCTGGCGAATGGCGCGCCGAAGTGGCCGAGGCTGGAAAACGCAGCGGCATTCTGATCTGCGCCGCCCAGACCGCGCCCCAAATCATGCCCCCCGATCTGTGGCTGCTATTTGCCCCCATCAAAAAGGCGCGCACCGATTTTATCGTGGAAAAGGCGGTAGAAATGGGGGCTGCGCGCATTTGCCCCGTGCAAACCCAGCACACCAACGCCGACCGTATCCGCCCCGAAAAGCTGACCGCACACGCGATGGAGGCGGCCGAGCAGTGCGGCGCCACATTCGTGCCCCCCGTCGATGATCTGCGCCCCTTGGATAAGGTGCTGGCCACTTGGCCCGAAGGGCGGCTTTTGTTTTGGGCAGATGAGGCAACGGCAGGGCAAAACCTGCCCATCACAGGCCCCAAAGGCGCGCCCAGCGCCCTGCTGATTGGCCCCGAAGGCGGCTTTTCCGATGCCGAAAAGACGCGCCTGCGCGCCCTGCCCTTTATCCGCCCCATGTCCCTTGGCCCGCGCATCCTGCGCGCCGATACCGCCGCCGTGGCCGCGCTGACACTGTGGCAGGCGGCATTGGGAGATTGGCAATGATCAGCCCGCAAACCCTTGCCCAAATCCACCGCTGGTGGGAGGTGGGCGCAGTCGCAGCCCTTGCCGCACTGGGGGCCTATTGGGCCGCTTTGGGCGGCTATGTTTTTCTGCCGCTTGGTGCCTCGCTCATGGCCCTGTGCATCCCCATGGGCCTGTCTGCCTATCGCCGCGGGCGCTTTGCGCAGCAAGTAGGGGCGGCAGGCATGATCGAAGTGGTCGAAGGCGAACTCCGTTTTTTCGCCCCCGATGATGGCAGACAGCCTGCTGCAATGGGCGGGTTCATGAACCTGCCCGATCTGGTGGAACTGCGGCTGGTGCATCTGGATCACCACCGCTTTTGGCGGCTGAAATCACACGATGGGCAGGCCCTGCTGATCCCCGTTGATGCGGCGGGCAAT
>CAXNEP010000126.1:0-6786 GCA_964200865.1 Cypionkella sp.
CGGTCAAAATCTGCGCGCCCGCCTGTGCCAAGGCGCGGTGCAAATGGCCAAAGCGCAGATCATAACACACCGTCATTCCCACCGTGCCAAACGGGGTTTGCGCGATAACGCCCCTGTCCCCAGGCCGATACGCCGCCGATTCGCGGTAAACCTCAGTTTCCGACACATTCACGTCGAACATATGGATTTTGTCATAACGCGCGGCAATCTCGCCATCTGGCGCAATCAGAAAGGATCGGTTGGCAAAGCGGCCATCGGCATCACCCGACTGCACGCCAAGGCTGCCGATCAGCAGCCAGATACCGCCCGCTTGGGCCTGCTGGCGCAAGGCTGCCAGCGTGGGATCATCGCCCTCGGCCACGATATGCGCCGATTGGTGCGCGCGGTTTGATGACAGCATATTGGTGCATTCGGGCGTCAACACAAACTGCGCGCCGCCTGCGATTGCGCTGTCCACCAGCTTTGACACCTGCGCCAAATTGGCGGCAGGGTCATCGGTGGATGTCATTTGCACCAAAGCCGCGCGCATGTGTCAGGCCAGCATCGCGTCAAGCTTGCCGCCCGCGTCCAGCGCGTGAATATCATCGCAGCCGCCCACATGCGCGCCGCCGATGAATATCTGCGGCACCGAGGTGCGACCCGCCGCGCGCTGGGTCATGGCCGCGCGCAAGGTTGGGTTGCCGCCCACGTCAATTTCCTTATAGGCCACGCCCTTTTTCTTGAGCAGCCCCTTGGCCATTTGGCAATAGGGGCAGGTTTGGGTGGTGTAAATTTCGACCTGTTTCATCGCAATGTCCTATCTGCTGCCGCTTTGGCGGCAACTATAGGCATTTACGCATCTTTGACAACGCGCGCCAGTGCGGCGACCGAAACCGCCGCAGCGCCAGCGCCCAGCAGCGCCTCGGATGCGGCGGCAAAGGTGGCCCCTGATGTCATCACATCATCAATCAGCAGCACATGCCGCCCCGCAATCATGGCGCGCCGCGCGGCATGGGGGGTGAACGCGCCTTGCAAATTGGCAAAGCGGGCATCGCGGCCGCGCCCTTCTTGGCTGGGGGTGGCGCGGGCGCGCAGCAAAAGGTCTGGGCAATGTTGCAAACCCGTTAGCCCTGCAAGCCGCGCCGAAATCAGCGCCGCTTGGTTATACCTGCGTTTGAACAGGCGCGACCAGTGCAGCGGAATGGGGGCGACCAGCATATCGGGGGCAAGGATATCTGCGCAGGCGCGGCGCAGCCATGTGGCGGCTGGGCGGGCCAAATCCATCCGATCGCCATGTTTCAGCGCCAGCACCAAGGCGCGCGCATTATCCTTATACACCAGCGCCGCGCGCCCGCGCAGCCATGGGCGGGCAAGGTTTAGGCAATCATCACAGCGCAAACGTGCCCCTTCGTCCGCGCCCATAAGGGGCGCGCCGCAGCAATCGCACACCGCCCCGCCGATGAACGCCGTATCTTTCCAGCAGCCCGCGCACAGGCCAAAATCGCTGGCCACGCCATCGCCGCAACTGATGCAGGCGGGCGGATAAATCGCGTGCAGCACCCTTTGCAATCCCATTGCCGTCCCCTATCTTTGCCGCCTATGACACCCCAATTAACCGACACTGCCGCCCTGTCCCGCAACCGCGCCCGCGCGCGTGATATGCTGTGGCAGAACGAGGCCCTAGCTGAAGTGCAAGATCGCCTTGCGGAGGTTAACAAACCGTTAACCGAGATTGCCGTTATCACCGATTTCCCCGATGTTTGGCGCGGATTGGCTGGCAGCCTTACGATTATCCCCCATGCCGAAACCCTCGCCCTGCGCGAAGGGGCCTATGATGCGGTTATTCACGCCATGGGCCTGCATTGGGCCAATGATCCTGTGGGCCAATTGGTGCAGGCGCGGCGCGCGCTGCGCCCCGATGGGCTGCTGATCGCGCTGCTGTTTGGTGGGCAAACGTTGTTTGAGCTGCGCGCCAGCCTTGCGCAGGCCGAGGCCGAGGTGTCGGGCGGCCTATCCCCGCGCGTGTTGCCCATGGGCGAGATTCGCGATTTGGGCGGGCTGCTTCAACGCGCGGGGCTGGCCCTGCCTGTGGCCGATAGTTTTACAAAAACGCTGATCTACCGCGATCTGCCGCATCTGTGCGCCGATCTTCGCGCTTTTGGCGAGGTAAATGCCCTTGCCGCGCGCCCGCGCCATTTTGCGCGCCGCGCCATTTTCACCCGCGCGGGCGAGATTTATGCCCAGCATTACGGGCAGGATTATGGGCAGGGGGGCGGGCGCATTCCCGCGACATTTGAAGTGTTGTGCCTAACAGGTTGGGCCCCACACGCGGGCCAGCAAAAGCCCCTGCGCCCCGGATCAGCCGCCGCCCGTCTTGCCGATGCGCTTGGCGCGGCAGAGATTATTCTGCCGCAAAAGGGCAGTTGACGCTGCTGCGGGCCACGCTAAGTGAAGCCAAGGATTTAAAGGACAAAAACATGACCGATGTTATGGCAGGAACGGGCCGCCTTGCGCACGCGCCCGCAAGCCACCCCAGCGTAAAGGCCCCCAAAATCGGCATTTTGCTGGCCAATTTGGGCACGCCCGATGGCTATGACTATTGGTCGATGCGCCGCTATCTGAACGAATTTCTGTCCGACAAGCGGGTGGTTGATATTTCCGATTGGATTTGGCAGCCGCTGCTGCAACTGGTTATTCTGACCAAGCGGCCCTTTACTTCGGGGGCCAATTACAAGCTGATCTGGAACCATGAGAAAAACGAAAGCCCGCTGCTGACCATAACCAAAGACCAAACTGCCGCCATCGCCGCCGCCATGAAGGCGCGCTATGGCGACGAGGTGATGGTTGATTTTTCCATGCGCTATGGCAACCCATCGACCCAGTCAAAAGTGCAGGCGATGGTGGCGGCGGGATGCGAGAAGATTTTGTTCTTTCCGCTGTATCCCCATTATGCGGGGGCCACATCGGCCACGGCGAATGATGCGTTCTTTGCCGCGTTGATGAAGGAAAAACGCCAACCCGCCGCGCGCACAGTCGCCGAATACTTTCAGCATCCCGCCTATATCAAGGCGCTGGCAGATTCGGTGCGCACGGCTTACGCCAAGCTAGACCATGTGCCAGATATGCTGGTGGCCAGCTATCACGGCATGCCGCTGCGGTATTTGATGGAGGGTGATCCCTACCACTGCCACTGCGCCAAAACCACGCGGCTTTTGCGCGAGGAACTCGGCTGGGAGAAGGGGCGCATCGATACCACCTTTCAATCGGTGTTCGGGCGCGAGGAATGGCTAAAACCCTATACTGTGGAACATGTGGCGGAACTCGCCAAAGCGGGCAAGAAACGCATCGCCGTGATGGCCCCTGCGTTTTCTGCCGATTGCATCGAGACGCTAGAGGAAATCAACGGCGAGATTGCCGAGGCGTTCGAACACGCGGGGGGCGAAGTGTTTACCTATATTCCCTGCCTGAACGACGATGCAGCCCATATCGCGGCGCTGGAACAGGTGATTGTGGAGAACTTGGGCGGCTGGGTTTAGCTACTGCGCCGCAATATCCCTGCCCAAACTGGCCAGTATCGCTTCGGTGGTTTGCGACAGGGCCAGCGCCGCCGCGCCATGCGCCCACAGCAAATCGCCCCAAGCGTGAATTTCAATCGGCGGGCGGGGGCGGCCTGTGTTGATGACCAGATTTTCCATTTCGGCCAAGGTTTCCTCGGCGTATAGGTAGTCATAGCGCATCCTTTCGCCCGAAAGGATAATCAGCGCGGGGTCGAACAGGTTGATGACGTTCGATAGGCCCACGGCCAAATAGCGGCCCGCGCGGCGGAAGATGGATTTGGCAATGGCATTGCCCGCCTTGGCCTGATCGTACAGGCTTTCCAGCAGAACAGTCATAGACTGGCCTTCTTTATGGCCCCAATTCAGCGCGGTCGTCGCCTCGCGCGCAAGGGCGTAGTCGGCGATATAGGCCTCTAGGCAGCCGCGCTGGCCGCAGCGGCACAGCGCGCCGTCTAGCTGCACCTTGGTATGGCCCAGCTCCATCCCCACGCGCTGCGATCCGCGAAAGATGCGGTGGCCCAGCACCAGCCCCATGCCCACGCCATGCTCCATCGTGACCACAGCAAAATCGGCAATGCTGCGCCCGCCGCCAAACCACAATTCGGCCAAGGCGACCATATTTGCATCATTGTCGATATGCACAGGCAGGCCCAAATGCGCAGATGCCGCCGCCGCCAGCGGCACATTGCGCAGGCTCAGGATGGACGACCACAAAACGGTGCCCTGTTCCATATCTACAAAACCGGGCACGCCCAGCCCAATTGCCGAAAGTTGGCTGCGCGCGAGGCCCGCCTTTTCGCAGACGCGGTCCAAAAGGGATTCCATCGTGGCCAGCAGGTCGGGAAGGCTCATGGCGCCCAAAGCATGGGGATAGCTGACATCGGCCAGCAAATTGCCCGCAAAATCGACGATCACGGCGGTATTCTCGCGGTCAGACACTTTCATGCCCGCCACCAAATGCGCACCCGCCCGCACACCCAGTTGCACGGCAGGCCGCCCGCGCCCCGAATCCCCATCGCGCGGGGCGGCGACCTCTTCGATCAAACCCGATTCGATCAGATCGGCGGTCAGCGTGGTGATGGTCGCAGGGCTAACGCCCAATTCTTTGGCCACTTGCACCCGCGCAATCAGCCCTGCCGCGCGCACCCTTTCGAACACCTGCTGGCGCAGGGGGCGCAGCAAATCGGGCAGGGGGGGAATCAGCGGGCCAACGCCCTTTTGGGCGCTTGCTTCTTCATCCCGAGGTGAAAACGGCGGCATTACTTTGATCCCTGAACTAAAGCCCGCTTGCTTTCTAGCGTTTTCCCTAAGTTTTCTACGCATCTGTCCAAAAATTGCTGCATTGCGGCGAAACTTTGGCGAAAATTCCATCAAAAATAGAATGGACTGCGATTTATATTTTGACAACTGAAATTATTCACGCCAGATTAGGAATGTCTCGGCGATTCTGCCGAGTTGGCCGTTATCGCTGGCCAGATCCATAGGGAGGATACTTAATGCGTAAGGCAATTCTACTCGCAGTTATCGCTGCGGCTGGGTTCTCGACTGCTGCACTGGCAGAGGGAAAGAAAATCGGCGTTTCTTGGGCAAGCTTCCAAGAAGAGCGTTGGAAAATTGACGAAGCTGCAATGAAAGCAGCGATTGAAGCCGCTGGCGACGAGTATATCTCGGCTGACGCGCAATCGTCGTCGGAAAAGCAACTGTCGGACGTTGACGCGCTGATCGCACAGGGCGCAAACGCGCTGATCATCAACGCTTGGGACAAAGACGCTATCGGCCCTGCCATCGAAAAAGCAGCAGCTGAAGGCATTCCAGTGGTTGGCTATGACCGTCTGATCGAAGACAACCGCACGTTCTATCTGACCTTCGACAACGTTGGCGTGGGCCGTATCATTGCTGAGAACGTGTTCGCAGCCGTGCCAAAAGGCAACTATGCCATCATCAAGGGTGACCCAGGCGATCCAAACGCTGGCTTCTTGCTGGAAGGCATGATGTCGGTTATCGGCGCTGCCGTAACCGCAGGCGATATCACCATCGTTGGCGAAGCATTCTCGGACGGCTGGAAGCCAGAGAACGCTCAGAAGAACATGGAACAGATCCTGACCGCGAACAACAACGCTGTTGACGCTGTTCTTAGCCAAAACGACGGTATGGCTGGCGGCGCAGCGGCTGCTTTGGCAGCGCAGGGCCTGAACGTGCCACTGGGCGGCCAAGACGGTGACAAGGCTGCGATCAACCGCGTTGCACGCGGCACGCAAACCGTGTCGGTCTGGAAAGACAGCCGCGAGCTGGGTAAAGCTGCTGGCGAAATCGCGTCGGCTTTGGCTGGTGGCGCTGCGCTGGACTCGATCCCGAACGCTGTAAAGTTCTCGGGCGGTGAGAAGGGCGTTGAAATGAACGCAATTCTGCTGGCACCAACCCCACTGACCGCAGCGAACCTGAACGTTGCAATCGACGCAGGCCACATCTCGAAAGAGGAAGCTTGTGAAGGCGCAGTGGCTGGCGTTGTTGGCTGCGAATAATCGCTTAGGATAAATGTGCCGGCGGACATACTCCGCCGGCATTTCTTTTCGCATCTTTATGCCGAACATCTGCCGCGCGCGAACGGCTGCGCCTGTTTGTGCGGCAACGTGGAATAGCGCCGTTTATTCCCCCTTTGGCCCCTTTTCTTGTTGGACATTCACATGACAGAAGCAAATCGCCCTTCGCCCACTGCCAATGCAGACCAAAGCGGCGGCATTATTGCCCGCTTTCTGGCTGGCACCGAACTGGATCGCCGCATGTTGGGCATGTTGGGCGCATTGGCGCTGATCTGGATCGCGTTTCACGTTTACAGCTATATTTCCACAGGCGCTGGCCTGTTCATCACCCCGCGCAACCTGTGGAACCTTTCGGTGCAAACGGCCTCGATCGGGATCATGGCCACGGGCATGGTGCTGGTGATTGTCACGCGCAACATCGATTTGTCCGTCGGATCGCTGATTGGTGTCATCGGCATGATTATGGGCGTGTTGCAGGTAGATTTCCTGCCCGATGCGATTGGCCTTGGCAATCCTGCGACATGGGTGATTACCACGGCGGTTGGCCTATTGCTTGGCGCGATTTTGGGCGCGTTTCATGGCTGGCTGATTGCCTATCGCGGTATCCCTTCGTTTATTGTGACTTTGGGCGGTATGCTGGTGTGGCGCGGGGCTGCGTTTTTGGTGGCCGATGGTAAAACCGTGGCCCCAGTGGATGCAACCTTTGCCCT
>CAXNEP010000127.1:0-6709 GCA_964200865.1 Cypionkella sp.
GCTGCAAGACCTGTATGGGCGCAGCTATCGGGATAGTTTTCTGGACAATGGTCTAACCATGTCAATCGGTTGGTTTGGCGATACCAAGGGCAAGTTATGGTCGGTGCAAAACTATATTGCCCTGTCCACCCCGCGCCCAGACCTGCCCGAACATCTGCAAAAAGCGTGGACATATTATGGCTTATTCCCCAATCAGGTGATTTCAATCACGCCTGATGGATTGCAGTTTTACCACGAAATTCCCCTAAACGCGGGGATGACTCGCGTCACGGGGCGGGTGTACCGCTGGCCCAATGAAAGCCGCCAAACCCGCGCGGCGCGCTATTTGGCCTATCGGATCGACCGCGACACATCGGCCGAAGACCAGCAGCTTTCGATTTGGTCGAACGAGTCGATGAAATCGGACGCGTTCGAAGGGTTCCATTTGTCGGATCTGGAATATGGGCTGCGCTGCCATCACGATGGATTGCGCAAAATCTTGCCCGTGATGGCGCAAAACGCCGCCCCAGCCGAAGATCAGATCGCGCGGATCAATGACGAATTATCTTGCCACACACCCTAACGCGCGTCAGTCTGATCAGAAAATTATGAAAAAACCATAGGGAGACCACCATGAAACTAAATCGTCGTCACGCGTTGTTGGGTGGGGCCGCCCTTTTATCGGCGCCGATGGTGCGCCCGTCTTGGGCGCAGGTGGGGTCGGTCAATGTGTACAACTGGTCAGATTACATTGGCGAGACAACGGTAGAAGATTTTGCCAGCGAAACAGGCATTGAAGTGGTCTATGATCTGTATGCCAGCACCGAAGAGATGCAGGCCAAGATACTGGCAGGATCGTCGGGCTATGATCTGGTGATCCAAGCGGGCCTATCACTTAGCCGCATGGTAGAGGCGAAGGTTTACCAGAAATTTGACCGCACAAAGCTGACAGGTTGGGCCAACCTTGACCCTGCGATTTTGAAAATTCTGGATGGGTTTGATCCTGGCAATCAATTTGGCGTGCCTTATACTTGGGGCACGGTTGGGGTGACCTATAACATGACCATGGTGCGCGAGCGTCTGCCAGATGTCGATTTGAACAGCCTTGATGTGTTGATGCTGCCAGAAAACATGGAAAAACTGGCCGATTGCGGTGTGTCGATTCTAGATAGCCCTAATGATATTGGGTTTATGGTCCTCAGCTGGCTGGGCTTGAATGCCGATACCGCAGGGCCTGCGGAATATGCCAAAATGGTCGAGGCATTTGCCAAAATTCGCCCTTATATTGCAACGTTTGATAATGCCAACTATCTGACAACGCTGCCAAATCAGGAAATTTGCGTGGCAAATTCGTGGTCGGGCGATTATGGCGTGGCCAAGGCGCGCGCGGCAGAGGCTGGCATTGATATTGACCTTGCCTATTTCGTGCCCAAAACGGGCGCGCCTGCGTGGTTTGATGTTTGGGCGATACCGTCGGATGCGGCCAATGTGGACAATGCCCATAAGTTAGCCGATTACATGCTGCGCCCCGAGGTGATTGCCGCCTGCACCAACCTGACGGGCTATGCCAATGCCAACAAGGCGGCAACCGCCTTTGTTGACCCTGCCATTGCCGCCGATCCTGCCATTTACCCCGATGCGGAAACGCTATCGCGCCTGTATACGCCCAAACCGCAGACCCCCGAACAGGACACTGCGATCAATCGGGCGTGGACAGAGATTAAAACGGGCAGTTAAGGGATGGGCATTGACCCCGCACGGGCGAGCGATACCCCTTTCTTGCGCATCGAAGGGGTTTCGAAAAACTTTGGCACCTTTCCTGCGGTTAAAGATGTGTCTTTTGACGTGGCCAAGGGCGAGATATTTTCGCTTTTGGGCGGGTCTGGCTGTGGCAAGACCACGCTTCTGCGGATGTTGGCAGGGTTTGAAGACCCCAGCGAAGGGCGCATTTTTCTGGATGGCCGCGATATGGCAGGCGTTCCCCCGTGGGAGCGCCCGCTGCATATGATGTTTCAATCTTATGCCATTTTCCCGCATATGACCGTGGCGGCGAATGTGGCCTATGGGCTGAAACACGAAAAGACCATGACCAAATCAGACCGCGCGGCGCGCGTGGCCGAGATGCTGGATTTGGTGCAGCTTACCCAATTTGCCCACCGCAAACCGCATCAAATATCGGGCGGGCAGCGCCAGCGCGTGGCCCTTGCACGGGCCTTGGCGCGCCAGCCTAAGCTGTTGCTTTTGGACGAACCTTTGGCCGCGCTGGACAAAAAACTGCGCGAACATACGCAGTTTGAACTGATGTCGATTCAACAGCGGACGGGGGTGACCTTTATCGTTGTCACCCACGATCAAGAAGAGGCGATGACCCTATCAGACCGCATCGCTGTGATGGACAAGGGTGAAATCAAACAAATCGGCAGCCCGACCGAGATTTACGAATTTCCAACCTCGCGCTTTGTGGCGGGGTTCATCGGGTCGGTCAATAGTTTTGAGGCGACAGTTGCCGCGCGCGAAGCCCCCTATCTGCGTCTAGATGTGCCTGCTTTGGGCGGGCAGTTTATGGCCCGCGATTTGCCCAGCGCGCATGTTGGGCAAAAGGTGTCGCTGGCCATCCGCCCCGAAAAGCTGCACCTGTCCAAAACCCGCCCCGACGGCGTGAACACGGCGCAGGGCCATGTCAAAGACTTGGCCTATTTTGGCAAAGACAGCCTGTACCGCATTGCCCTTGCAGGAGCCTTGGTGCAGGCCCATGCGGTAAATGCGCGGCGCGGCGATGAAGGCGCGCGCGTGGCTGATTGGGATGATGCGGTATGGGTATCATTTGACCCGTCAGCCGCGATTGTTTTGGTGGATTAGCCATGCAAAACCGCCGCTTGCAACGTTGGTTCGATAGCAAGGGCTGGATTGCGGTATTGATTGGCACGCCCTATCTGTGGCTTGTCGCGCTGTTCTTGCTGCCGTTTTTGATTGTGCTGGCGATCAGCGTGGCCACCAACACGCCCACAGCGCCGCCCTTTTCCTTTGGCGGCGAATACCCTTGGGTGAACTGGGGGGCTTATGCGCGCATTGCCAGCGATGATCTGTATCTGCGCGCGTTTCTGACATCGATCCTAAACGCCTTTATGGCCATGATCTTTTGCCTGTTGATCGGCTATCCCATGGCACTTGGCCTAACCCGCGTGCCCAAAGGCTGGCGCAATATTTTGCTGATGCTGGTGATCTTGCCGTTTTGGACATCTTTCCTTTTGCGCGTTTATGCTTGGATGGGGCTGATGGGCAAAAATTCGTGGTTCAACGGAATTTTGACCGATCTGTGGAATGTGCTGGTGCCAGCGGCTTGGGCGTTAAAATCGATCCCGATGATGTACAGCAATTTTGCGGTGATTGTGGTGATCGTGTATTGCTATTTGCCATTCATGATCTTGCCCCTCTACGCTAGCCTAGAGCGGTTGGATACCACCTTGAACGAGGCGGCGATGGATTTGGGCAGCCGCCCCTTTCAGGTGTTTTGGACGATCACCTTGCCGCAATCTATTCCGGGCATTGTGGCGGGGGGGATGCTGGTGTTCATTCCGGCGGCGGGGGAATTGGTTATTCCCACGCTGGTGGGTGATGCTGCGCAGCCGATGATTGGCAAGATCATCCAAGACGAATTTGCCCAAGCGCGCGATTGGCCGATGGCGGCGGCCGTGGCCGTGGCGCTGCTGGTGTTGATGGTTATTCCGACGATGATTTACACCCGCTATCAGGCCCGCGCCGAGGGGGCGAAATGAACCGCCGCCCCACCTTTTTGATGACGGCGCTGTGCTTTGGCTTTGCCTTTTTATATGTGCCGATCCTGTCAATGATGGTTTATTCGTTCAATGGATCGCGCCTTGCCACGGTTTGGGGCGGGTTTTCGGTGAAATGGTATGTCTCGCTGCTGTCTAACGAAAAGGTGATTGATGCGCTGATCCTATCGCTGAAAATCGCCTTTATTTCCGCCAGTGTCGCCACGATCTTGGGCACAATGGCGGGGATCGCGCTTGTGCGCTTTGGCAAATTTCGCGGGCGTACGTTGTTTTCGGGGCTGGTGACTGCGCCCTTGATTATGCCCGAAGTGATCACGGGTATTTCACTGCTGATCTTCTTTATTCTGATGGGGCATCTGATCGGCTGGCCCAGCAGCCGTGGGTTTACCACCATCACCTTGGCGCATATCACCTTTTCGATGGTGTTTGTGACCACGATCGTATCTGCGCGGATGCAGCAAGCTGACCGCGCCATTGAAGAAGCGGCGATAGATTTAGGATCGCGCCCATGGCAGGTGCTGTTTGACATTACCCTGCCTGTGATCTCCCCCGCCATTTGGTCGGGCTGGCTTTTGGCCTTTACGATATCCTTGGATGATGTGGTGATCACAACCTTTACCACGGGGCCCGGATCAACCACTTTGCCGCTGCTGATCTGGTCAAAGGTCAAACTGGGGGTGACGCCTGATATCAACGCGCTGGCCACGCTGATGGTGGTGACTGTGGGGGCGGGGGTGATTGCCGCAGGTATCATTATGAACCGCGCCGAAAAACGCCGCTTGCAGGACGAACGTCTTGCCTTTCGCAGCAATGGCTGACGATCCTGCCCAGTTTATCCACGCGCCGCTTGGCCAGCTTGGTTCGGGACGCGTGCGGTATGGTGCGGCGATGCTTCTGTGGCAGCGTGGGCTCATCAGTGCCGAGGCGCTGGAAGTCTACCGCGTGGCATCGGCCCATGACGGGCGCGACTCGCTGCTGGATTTGCGCGAGCTTGGCCTGCCCGCGCCTGATCTTCCCGCGCCTGATCTGCCCGCCGATGAACGGTACAAGCTGGAAGATAGGCCCCAAGACCACTTCAGCGAGTGATTGCACGCCCGTTTACCGCCCCCTAGGCCTAAATTGGCTGGCCTAATTGGGCTGGGCCCTAAATCGGCATATCGCGCGGATCGGGCTGCGGGGCAAATTTGCTGCCCCGATACCCCATCGCCACCACAAATTTTTCCGAACTATCGGCGCGGGATGCTGGCGGCTTGACGTTGGCCACTTTGGTAAAGGCACGCTTAAGCTGGGCCTGCATTTCATTTTCTGCCCCCCCCGCCAGCACTTTGGCCACAAATGTGCCGCCTTCGTCCAAAACGTCAAAGGCAAAGGTTAGCGCCGCCTCGATCAGGGCAATGATGCGCAAATGGTCGGTGCCTTTGTGGCCCGATGCCGCGGCGGCCATGTCTGACATCACCACATCGGCCTTGCCGCCCAGCCATTCTTTGACCTTTTCCTCGGCGCCGTCTTCCAGAAAGTCCAATTGGTGCAACTGGCAGCCAGCAATCGGTTCGACCAGTTGCAAATCAATGCCCAAAATCGTGCCAATGGGTTTGTTCGCCCGATCCCCCAGCGCATTGACGCGCGGCACCGCCACTTGGCACCATCCACCTGGCGCGCAGCCCAAATCAACCACCCGCGAGCCCGGTTTCAAAAAGCCGTATTTGTCATCCAGTTCCATAATCTTATAGGCCGCGCGGCCGCGAAACCCCTCTTTCTTGGCGCGCTGCACGTAAGGGTCATTCAATTGGCGTTCCAGCCACAGGGTGGAGGACAGCTTGCGCCCCTTGGCGGTTTTCACCCGCACGCGCAAATCGCGCTGCCCGCGCCCCGAGGTGTTCTTTTCGCCTTTATTGTCGCTCATAAAAATGGCCCATCCTCTAACACGCCATCCGCGCTCATTTGTGCATAAAGCAGCCCTTCGCGCAGGCCGCGATCTGCCACGGATAGCTTATCTGTAGGCCATATCCGCATCAGCGCCTGAAGGATAGCCGCCCCCGACATAATCAGCGTATGCCTGTCGCGCCCAATGCGCGGATCGCGCCTGCGCCCTTCGGGCCCAAGGGTTAAATATTCGCGGATCACCGAATGAATCTGATCAGATGTCATATGCAGCCCGTCCACTTTGGCGCGGTCATAGCGTTTTAGGCCAAGAAACGACGCCGCCACCGTTGTGACTGTGCCAGAGGTGCCAATAATCTGAAATCCAGCGCGCGCTTGGGCTGAATTATAGGGCGAGAAATTGGCAAGCTGTTCTTCGAAATACCAACTCATCAGGGCAAAGCGCGCGCCATCGTCTTCGACATCGTGAAACTGGTCTTTCAGCGTGGCCACGCCAAGGGGGATGGATATCCAATCTACCACCCGCGCGCCGCCTTGGGCCTGCGCGCCAAAACCCGAATGCAGCCGCATAATCGATTGCGCGCGCTGATTTGGCGCGACGGCGGAAATATCCACCCAAACCAGTTCGGTAGACCCACCGCCGATATCCACGACCAGAAGCTGCTCGGTATCGGCCAAAACCAAGGGCGCGCAGGAAATCACCGCCAAACGCGCCTCTTCCTCGGCCTTGATAATTTCAAAGTACAGGCCAGTTTCGCGTTTGATCTGGCGCATAAAATCGCGCCCATTGCGCGCGCGCCTGCACGCTTCGGTCGCGACAAGGCGCATTTTGGTCACGCCAAGCGCTTCCATCTTCTTTTGGCAAATGCGCAGCGCCTGCAACGTGCGCTGCATTGACGCGCGCGACAGGCGGCCAGATGCCTCTAGCCCTGCGCCAAGTTGCACAGTTTTTGAAAAGCTGTCTAATATCACAAACTGACTGCCCTTTGGCTGGGCAATCAGCATACGGCACGAATTTGTGCCCAAATCGACCGCAGCATAAAGCTGCCCCGAAG
>CAXNEP010000128.1:0-6637 GCA_964200865.1 Cypionkella sp.
ATCTGCGCGGCCACACAAACGCCCTATATTTTTAAGGCAAGTTTCGATAAGGCCAACCGATCCAGCCTGTCGGGCCAGCGCGGTTTGGGCATGCAAGCGGGGCTTGATATTCTGGCGGGCGTGCGCGCCATGGGCATTCCCGTATTGACCGACATTCACGACGCGGGCCAAGCCGCCGAAGCGGCGCATGTTGTAAATGTTATACAAATTCCAGCACTTTTGTGCCGCCAGACCGATCTTTTGCTGGCCGCAGGGCGCACGGGCTGCGTGGTTAATGTCAAAAAAGGGCAGTTCTTGGCCCCTTGGGATATGGGCAATGTGGCGGGTAAAATTGCCAGCACGGGCAATGAAAACATTCTGCTGACCGAACGGGGAACAACCTTTGGCTATAACAGTTTGGTCACCGATATGCGCGCACTGCCGATTATGGCGCAAACAGGTTATCCTGTGATTATGGACGCAACCCACGCCGTGCAAACCCCCACCTCGCAGGGCAATTTCAGCGGCGGGCAGCGCGAATTTGCCCCCGTTTTGGCCCGCGCGGCGGTGGCAGTGGGCCTGGCGGGCGTGTTCATTGAAACCCATGAAGACCCTGATACCGCGCCGTCTGATGGGCCCTGTATGGTGAAACTGTCGGATATGGCCGCGCTGATTGGCCAGCTTGTGGCAATTGATCGGCTGGTAAAGGGGTTTTAGGCCGCTTGGCCCGCCGCCCAGCCCGATGACCATGCCCATTGAAAATTATACCCGCCCAGCCAGCCTGTAATATCAACCACTTCACCAATGAAATACAGCCCTTTATGGGCCTTTGATTCCATCGTGCGCGCGTCAAGCCCGTCTGTATCCACCCCGCCCAGCGTCACCTCGGCGGTGCGGTAGCCTTCGGTGCCCACGGGCCGCAGCTGCCAATTTTGCAACATTTCGGCCAGTTTTGCCAAATCTGCGCGCGGAATTTCGGCCATGGGTTTGCCCGTGGGCACTTGGCCCGCAAAATACTCGGCCAATCGCGCGGGCAGGATCTGCGCCAAGCCGCGCCCCAGCCCTGCCCGCCCATTCTGCGATTTAGACCGTTCCAATTCTGCCAGAACCCCGCCCGCCAAAACCCTGCCTGCACTGGCCGCAAACTGCGGCGCAAGGTTGACGGAAATCGCCGCGCCTTCGCGCCAATAGCTGCTGATTTGCAACATCGCAGGGCCAGAGAGCCCGCGATGGGTTAGCAGCATCGCCTCGTCAAACCGCCCCTGCCCGCAAGACGCGCGCACGGGCAGCGCAAGCCCCGCCATCGGCGCGATCCAGTCCAAATCCTGCGGGCCAAAGGTAAATGGCACCAAGGCTGGGCGCGTTTCGGTTACCGCCAACCCAAACTGCGCGGCAATCTGATAGCCCAGCCCCGTTGCCCCCATTTTCGGAATCGATTTGCCCCCCGTGGCTACGATCAGCGCATGTGCCTGCACAGGCCCGCTGGCAAGCTGGACCTCATAGCCGCCGCCCCGCTGCGCCACGCCCTGCACCGCCGTGTTCAGCCGCAGCGCGCCCCCCGCAGCGGCCAAATCGCCCAGCAGCATCGCCACCACTTGGCGGGCCGAACCATCGCAGAACAACTGTCCTAGCGTTTTTTCATGCCAAGCGATCCCCGCGCCATCCATGCGGGCAATAAAATCCCACTGGGTAAAGCGTTTCAGCGCCGACAGCGCGAAACGCGGGTTTTGCCCCAAAAACCGATCAGCGGCGATGTTCAGGTTGGTGAAATTGCACCGCCCCCCGCCAGATATGCGAATTTTCTCGCCCGCTGCGGCCGCATGATCAACCACCAGCACGCGCCGCCCGCGCCGGCCTGCCTCGATCCCCGCCATCAGGCCCGCAGCGCCCGCGCCCAAAACTATGACATCCACCTGTTCCATCCGCCCTGTATCGGGCATTGGCATGGGGGGCTGCAAGCCTCAAACTTTTCACAAATTCGGCAAATGCCCCGCAAAAACCCCTTGCAGCCCCACGCCCCCTTGGTTAAACACCGCCGCAGTTGGGGCGTCGCCAAGCGGTAAGGCAGCGGTTTTTGGTACCGCCATACCCAGGTTCGAATCCTGGCGCCCCAGCCAACTTCTGCATCACCTTCCACCAGCTTAAGCCGCCCAAAGCCTTACATTTTTGTAAGCTTTCATGCGTTTACTGGAATTTTCCCCGCAGCTGTGGCAGCTTTACCCGTGCTGGGCCGCATGGCCCTTTCATCGAGGGCGCTATGAAGATTCTGCTGGCCGAAGACGATGCGAGAACCGCCGATTTCATCGCCTCGGGCTTGGGCGAAATGGGCCATTCTGTAGATCATGTCAGCGATGGGCGCGAGGCACTGACCTATTGCCTTTACAACACCTGCGATCTGGCAATTCTAGATCGGATGATGCCAGGGATGGATGGGCTTTCGGTGGTCAAGGCCCTGCGCGCCGCGCGCAAGGATTTGCCTGTGCTGATCTTGTCCGCCATGGCCGATGTCACCCAGCGGGTCGAAGGGCTGGCTGCGGGCGCGGATGATTATTTGGTCAAGCCGTTCCACTTTTCCGAACTGGCTGCGCGGGTGGTGACGCTGTCGCGCAGGCGGGGCGAGGTGGTGCAAACCTCGGTTCTGACGGTGGCAGATTTGACGCTGGATTTACTGTCGCGCAGCGCGCGCCGTGGCGGCCAAGCGATTGATCTGCAAGCCAAAGAATTTGCCCTGCTTGAGGTATTGATGCGCCATGCGGGGCGCGTTGTAACCCGCACGATGCTGCTGGAACAGGTGTGGAATTTCAACTTTGAACCCAACACCACCGTCGTGGAAACCCATGTCAGCCGCCTGCGCGCCAAGGTGGACAAGCCCTTTGCAACGGCATTGATCCAAACCGTGCGCAGCACAGGATATATGATGAATGGACCGCGGTAGCGTTACATCGGGCGCGGCCTTTACCACGGCTTTGCGCGGCACGGGCGTGCTTTTGGGCATTTTGCTGGTGACGGGGTTTTTGTCATTCACCTACATCCAGCACCATATGATGGACGATCTGAAAGACCGCATTTCAGAAGATTTCACCGTGCTGGACGAAATCAACCGCGATTCGGGGCAGGCCGCGCTGATCGATACTTTGGCCGCGCTGCGCCAACCCATTGGCAGAGCCCTGCGCAGTTTTGGCATGTTCGACCGCGCAGGCCAGCATCTGGCGGGCGATATCACCGCCCTGCCCGCGCAATCTGGCTGGTCGCAAAGCGCAGGCCAGATGGCACAGGGGTCGCCCCACCTGCTGCTGCGCCGCGATACGGGGGCGCATATATTGGTTATTGGCCGAAATATCGAAGACATCGCCGAAAAAGAACGCCAGTTGATCCTGACCTTGGTCGCGGCGGGTGGCATTTTGGCGCTATCGTTTTTACTGATTGGCTATCGCTCTAGCGCGTCGTCATTGCGCAAATTGGACGGGATTGCCAAGGTTTTGGCGCAGGTCAGCCAAGGCGACAGCGCAGTGCGGCTGCATATTTCCCCGCAAAACGATCAGATCGACCGCGTGGCCGTGGCGATCAACCGCAATCTTGACCAACTTTCGAACATGATCGCCACCACAAAGGTCAGCGCGGCTGCGATTGCCCATGATCTGCGCACGCCCCTATCGCGCGCCTTTTTGGCGATAGATCAGGCGCAAATGCAGGCTGAACGCGGCGCAGACCCGCGCGATGCTTTGGATGTGGCCTCGGGCGAGTTGACGCGTCTGCGCAGCATTTTCGATGTGATTTTGCGCATCTCGCGCCTCTCGCAAGAAAGCACCCCCACAGCCGCGCAGCCTTTGGCACCTTTGCTGGCCGATTTGGCCGAAACCTTCGCCCCCGTGGCGGAAGAAAATGGCCAAAGCCTAACCTTGCACCCCGTTGATCCGGGCTTGGTCATCGCGGCGGATGGGGCGATGATCTCGCAAATGCTGGCCAATTTGCTGCAAAACGCGCTGAATCATTGCCCCATTGGTACGCAGATTGCTTTTGGCGCGCAGGGCGGCGCGGGGGGCTTGCATCTTTGGGTGGCCGATACGGGGCCGGGCATTCCTTTGGCCGAGCGTGACAAGGTTTTCGCCCTGTTTTATCGCCTTGACCCCAGCCGCACGGGCGGCGGCAATGGCTTGGGCCTTGCGCTGGTTAAGGCCATTGCCGACCAATTGGGCGCGCGGATCACCCTGTCAGACGCACAGCCTGGCCTGCGGGTGGACATCGCCTTTGCGCCTTAAGCTTACGTTTTTGTAAACTGCCTGCAAGGCGCGTGACCAAATCACCCCCTAAAACGGACCTATGGCCAGCAAGACGCTGGCCAAGAACATAACATAAAGGTCTGACACCATGACACTCTTTACAAAATCCGCCCTTCCCAAAGCTGCCTTGATCGCTGGCCTTTTGGCCGCAGCGGCGACATCGCTAACAGCCCCCGCCTTTGCCGCCACTGGCCCCATCACCGAAGCCGAAGTCACCGCCGCCGAGGCCGAATGGGCCAAGGGCATTGTGCATGTAGGCGATGTGTTCACCCAAGGCGGCGATTACAAAACCGCGGCATCAGATCTGATCGACGCCATGTATGGCTATCAGGATGGGACAGTTTTGTTCAAACCCACCAAGGCCGCTGTGGATGAATTCCGCGAAACCAAAGATCAGGCCCTGTCCTATTTTGTGGGCGGCGGCGAGCCTGAAGACCACGGATTTGCCATCACCCCATGGAGCGCGGTGCGCTTTGACAACAAAGGCATGGTGATTGATGCCGATAGCGCCACGGTGATGGGCAACTATTACTTCACCAACGCCAAAACTGGGCAAGATGTGAAGGTTGATTTCAGCATGGGATTCAAACGCGCGCCGTCGGATGGGCATCTAGAGCTGTTCTTGCACCATTCGTCCTTGCCATACGAGCCTGCGCACTAAGGCCAAATGACAAACACGCAGCAGGCGGGCTTCGGCCCGCCTTTTTCAGTTTCGCTTGTGTGAATTGGCGCACCCGAAGGGATTCGAACCCCTGACCTCTGCCTTCGGAGGGCAGCGCTCTATCCAGCTGAGCTACGGGTGCACAGTGATCCCTATAGGGCAAAGGCGGCCGTGGGGCAAGCCTTAGCCCAAAAGATCATGGCACAGCTCTAGCCCCGAAATCAGCGCATCCACCTCTCCCTTGGTATTATACATCGCAAAGCTGGCGCGGGCCGATGCGGTGATGCCCATATGCTGCATCAGCGGCATGGCGCAATGCGCGCCCGCCCGCACGGCAATGCCGCGTTTGTCCAAAATGGTCGAGATATCATGCGGATGCGCGCCGTTCATGGTGAAGGAAAATATCGCGCCTTTGCTGGCCGAATTGCCCTGAACGCAAATCCAGTTCAGCCCCGCCAAACGCTGGGCGGCATAATCGCGCAGGTCTCTCTCATGCGCGGCGATGGCATCCATGCCGATGCCCGTCATATAATCCAACGCGACGCCAAGGCCGATTTGCTGCACGATGCCGGGCGTTCCCGCCTCGAACTTCATGGGCGGGGAGTTATAAGTGACACCCTCGCGCGTGACGGTGTCAATCATATCGCCGCCGCCCATAAAGGGGGCCATTTCCGCCTGCCGCTGCGGCGCGATAAATATCGCGCCTGATCCCGATGGGCCGTACAGCTTATGCCCTGTGATCGCA
This sequence comes from Cypionkella sp., assembly GCA_964200865.1. Lineage (GTDB taxonomy): Bacteria > Pseudomonadota > Alphaproteobacteria > Rhodobacterales > Rhodobacteraceae > Cypionkella. The sequence continues at coordinate 5,666 of CAXNEP010000128.1, forward strand.
TAAAAATCACAGCCAAGGGCCTGCACATCCACCGCCATATGCACGGCGGCCTGTGATCCATCCACCAGCACGGGCACGCCCTGCGCCTTTGCCCCCGCGCAGATGGCGGCTACATCCACCACCGTGCCCAGCACGTTCGACATATGGGTCACCGCAATCAGCTTTGTGCGGGGCGTGATGGCGTCCAGCACCGCCTGCGGGTCTAAATCGCCGTTCGCGTCCACATCCACCCATGTGATCACCACGCCCTGCGCGCGCAGAAAATGCCACGGCACGATATTGGCGTGATGCTCCATGATCGATAGGATAATCTCATCCCCCGCGCCCATACGCGGGCGCGCCCAAGCGTAGGAGATTAAGTTCATCGCCTCGGTCGTGCCTGATGTGAACACGATATGCTGATCGGAAGCGGCGTTCAGAAAACGGGCAATGGTCGTGCGGGCGGCTTCGTACCGTTCCGTTGAAATGGTAGAAAGCGTGTGCAAGCCCCTGTGAACATTGGCATATTCCTGCGCGTAACCGCGCGTTATGGCATCAATCACCACTTGGGGTTTTTGCGCCGATGCGCCGTTATCCAGATAAACCAAAGGCTTGCCGTTCACCTGCCGCGACAAAATTGGAAAATCGGCGCGAATTTTGGCGGCGTCCAGCATTTAAACCCCCATTGGCCCGATGAACAGCGCAGCCAGCACCGCCAGCGCCATGATCAGTGCAAAACCCGTGGCAAGAATGCCAAAGAACACTTTGATTGCAGAGGGAAATCCATGCATTTCGGCGATAAAGTGCGGAACCAAATAAAACGTCAACCCCAGCCCCACCACGGCCAGTAGTGCTGACAAAGGCGGCAGAATGAACAGCAGCATCACCTGAACGATTTGCACGATCAGAATGATAAACTCCGCCCAAGCCAGCAGCGCAAGCGCCTGCGGCAACGTGCCGTGCCCGCCAAACCAGCGCCCGACATAGGCCATG
>CAXNEP010000129.1:0-6618 GCA_964200865.1 Cypionkella sp.
CGGTGGGCGCCGCTGGGTGATTTACAATGGCGAGGCCGAGGCATCGCGCGTCTCGCCTGATTGGCACGGCTGGCTGCACCACACATGGCCGCATCCGCCCACCGAAAAGCCTTTGAAACACAAACCTTGGGAAGCTCCGCATCAGCCGAATTTGACGGGCACGGCAGCGGCCTATGCGCCCGCAGGGTCGATCCGTTCGGGCGCGCCTGCGCCAAAACGCGACTATGAGGCGTGGGAACCGAAGTGAAGGGGGAGCCAGTATAATGGCCGAAAATCGCGCAGAGGTTCTGGCAGGCTTTGGTATTGTGGCGCTTGCCATTGGCTTTTTGGCCTATGCTGGCGTGGGCCAAATTGGCAATGCTGCAGGCACCTATGATTTGACCGCATCCTTTCGCAGTGCCAATGGCATTGCTGTTGGCACGGATGTGCGCCTTGCAGGTGTCAAAGTGGGCACGATCAGCGACATGGCGCTGAACCCGCAAACCTATTTCGCAGATGTGGTGGTGACGCTGGACACAGCGGTGCAATTGCCCACCGACACGGCGATTTTGATTTCTTCCGAAGGGTTGCTGGGCGGCAATTTCATCGAATTGGTGCCGGGCGGCGCTGAAGAGATTTTGGCCGCGGGCGAGCAGATTGAAGATACCCAAAGTTCGGTCAGTTTGATCAATTTGCTGATGAAATTCGTCTCGGGCGGGGACGAAAACTAATGCGCGTACGGGTGGCCCTGCTGGCATTTGTCTTTGCCGCCCCCGCTGCGGCGGAAGAGATGGCGCTGGCCAAAGGGGCAGAGCTGCGCATTTTGGACAAGCTGACAGGCCAGTTGACCGATGCCGATGTGCCCGTGGGCCAAAGCGTGAGTGTGGGCAAGCTGACGGTGCAGATGAACGAATGCCGCTATCCTGCCAGCAACCAAACCGCCGATGCCGAGGCGCATTTGACCATTTCCGACGCGGCTGTATCTGCGCCTGTGTTTACGGGGTGGATGATTTCGTCCAGCCCTGCGCTGTCGGCGCTGGATCATCCGCGCTATGACGTTTGGGTGATGCGCTGCGATGTGCCGCAATTGGATTTGCCCGAAGTGGAGCCGCTGCCCGAAGAGGGCGAAGGTCAGCCTGCCGAGGGAGGTGGGGCCACCACCGATGCGGGCACGGGCCAGTAACCATCTGGGATGAACGTCGCGCGCAGGGGTAAGGCCAGCGCAAGGCGGCGTTCATAATTTGCACGGGAAATTTCCACCGCGCCCAAACTGGCCAAATGCGGGGTCAGATATTGCGTATCAAACAGCGCAAAACCACCTGTGCGTAGGCGGTGCACCAGATAGGCCAACGCTATTTTGCTGCCCCCTGTAGCACGCGAAAACATCGATTCGCCAAAGAATGCCCCGCCAATGGCCACACCGTAAACCCCACCAATCAGCGCGTTTTGGGCGTATACCTCTAGGCTATGGGCATGGCCTAAGCGGTGCAATTCCATATACAAATCAAATATTTCCGCGTTTATCCATGTCTGCGGGCGGTCTGCGCAGGCCCGCACCACGCCTGCAAAATCGCGGTTGACGGCCACATCATATCCGCCGCGCAAAATTTGCGCGCGCAAACTGCGCGAGATGTGGAACGCGCCCAGATCAAACACGCCGCGCAGATTTGGCCGCATCCAATGAATGCCCGCAGCGCCGCGCGATTCCGCCATGGGAAACACACCGATTCGATAGGCGTTCAGCAAGATGTCAGGGGTGATGTTTTTAATCATCTGTCGATTTTGAACCTTCAACAGCCGCCCTAGCTGATTGCCAGAGCGCGGGCTGGGGCGCAAGCTGCGATCACTTTGCAACAGGAGAGCAAGATGAAAATTGGCTTTATTGGGCTTGGCACTATGGGCAAAAACGCCGCTGCTAATGTGCTGCACGCGGGGTTTGATTTAACGGTCTTTGACATCCGACCCGAGGCGATCGCGGGGCTCGTGGCGCAAGGGGCCAAAGCTGCCGCCAGCCCTGCCGCCGTGCTGGGCATGGTGGATGTGGTCGTCACAATGGTATTTGGCCCCAAGGAAGTGGCCGAAGTCGTGCGCGGCGCGCAGGGGTTCTTGTCGGGTGATTGCACTGGCAAGGTTTGGATTGATATGACCACATCCTCGCCGTTTTTGATGCGCGACCTTGCCGCCGATTTTGCAAACAAAGGCGGGGCCGCGGTGGATGCCCCTGTGACGGGCAGCGTTGATGCGGCCATTCGCGGCGATATGCCGATGTTTGTCGGCGGCGATGACGCGGTGATCGAGCGCGTGCGCCCCGTGATCGAGGCCATGGGCGAGCTGCGAAAAGTGGGGGCTTATGGCAACGGTTATGTCGCCAAGCTGGTCAACAACCAGCTGTGGAAAATTCACGCCGCCGCGATTGGCGAGGCGATGGTGACAGCGAAACTTGCAGGGCTTGATCCCGCCGTCTGGTGGGAGGTGATGAAGGGCGGGGCCGCTGACAGCTTTGTTCTATCGCACGATGTCCCCAGTATTTTCGCGGGCCATTATGACCCCAGTTTTCCCATTGCGCTGTGCCTGAAAGACCTTGATTTGATTCAGGAACTTATGGACAAGGTCGGCACCACCAACACGCTAACCGAGGCCACGCACGAGCGTTTCCGCGAGGCGGGGCGGCGCTATGGCATGGGCGCGGGCGAGATGACGGTGTGCAAGGTGATCGAGGATGACGCAGGCATTGATCTGCGCGTGGCGGGCGATTGGGTGAAGCCGTGGGAGGTGACGCGGTAAATGCCGCTAAAGCTTGCCCGCCTTTAACCTGATGACATTGCTTTGGGAATGATTGGCATAGGTATCCCACGTTGGCGTGTAGTCATCCGCCTGATTGCCCCATGCCGTCCAACCCACACGAGGGCCGCGTGCGAACATTTCCAGCCGTGGGCCATTGCTGCACCCCTCGATCAGGGCATACTGCTCATCAGGCTTGCGGCTGTGTTCGCGTTTTTGGGAAGAGATGATGTTTTCTTGCGTTCGTCCCAGTTTCTCGGTGCGGGCGTTTTTCCCGCGCACACCGAACAGCAAAACCTCTGTTACATTGCGAAAGTAAAAGCCCACGCCGCGCCGATCAGGGCCACCATCTTTGCGAATCTTATACCAGATGATATTGCTTTTGTAGTTGAAACCCCAGTGTTCCATAACTTTCAGCCCATCGGGCAGCAAAGCATTTGGAACCCAAAGATAAAGATGCGCCGTATCAGCGACTATCGCCTTCACGGGCAAATCGCAAATCTCGCGCAGGTTCATTCTTGGATAGCGGTTTAGGCGTTTATGTTCAGGGGCCATTTTTCCCGTGCGGTTTTCAAACTGCCAAGGTGGGTCTGCAAGAACCGTCTTGAACTTAATCGCACCCGCTTTTTCCAGCAGGTCGTCAGAAGCGCTTGTCATTACACGTCCTCTACATAAAGCGATTTCTTGATACCAAAAACAAGCAACGGGCAACCCGCGCCGCCGCCACCTTCGATACGGGGCAGGAGTTTTGACATGTGAGTTGTCGAGTTGCCATAAGATGACCCTCGTCCCAAATCATTGAAAATATCTTGCAACTCGTCTGACCGCGTCAGAATTATGCCAACGCTAACGGCGCGCAAATCAAACAGAAGTCGGAAGTTATTCAAATCACGATCAAAAAATGGGTCTTTGTGTTCCATTCAAGCTCAAGCGCGACGCTGTTCTTGAAGCAATCAATTTTGTGGGTTGGCGAGTCGATGCGATGTCCGTCGACAACGATAGCGGTCTGGAACTGTTTTTCAACCCAACCACGTTCCGATAAATATTCATCGACGTAATGCGCCAGTTGCGATTTATTGCCACCGCCGACAGTCAGCCAAGACTTCTTTAGGCGAAAGCCCGACAGCAAGCCCAGAATGTCGTTCCATTCATCGGCAAAATCTGACGATAGGATAGCGCTCGCATGCTTCCATTCGTAAAACTCGTAGTTATCTCTTAGAAATGGCGGCAAACGGGTCGACAGCATAGGTTGCTCCTAGATACCGCCTTTACAGTAGCGGTGCTGGCACGCGCATTCAATGTCCCACTTTGCCAAATGTGCAAAAGGCGGGGCTTCCCCCGCCTTTTCTTAGCTTAAACGCTGTATTTCGCAGCCAGCCATTTTTCCAACCAGTGGATGTTGTAATCGCCCGACTGAATGTCAGGTTCGGCCAGCAGGTCATCAAACAGCGGCACAGTGGTTTCGATGCCGTCGATGATAAGTTCCCCAAGCGCGCGTTTCAGGCGGGCCAGCGCCTCGGGTCTGTCGCGGCCATGCACGATCAGCTTGCCAATCAGGCTGTCGTAATAGGGCGGGATCGAATAGCCCGAATACAGCGCCGAATCCATCCGCACGCCGTAACCGCCCGGCGCGTGGAACATGCGCACGCGGCCCGGGCAGGGCGAGAAATTGGGCAACTTTTCGGCGTTGATGCGCACTTCGATGGAATGGCCATTGATGACCAGATCATTTTGGCCAAACGACATGTCCATGCCAGCGGCTACACGAATTTGCTCGCGCACCAAATCCACACCAAAAATTGCCTCGGTGACGGGATGTTCCACCTGCAAGCGAGTGTTCATCTCGATAAAGAAAAACTCGCCGTCTTCGTACAGGAATTCAATTGTGCCCGCGCCGATATAGTTGATTTTGGCCACAGCATCGGCGCAGACCTTGCCGATTTTGGCGCGCAGATCGGGTGTGATGGCGGGGCCAGGTGCCTCTTCAAACACCTTCTGGTGGCGGCGCTGAAGCGAGCAATCCCGCTCGCCCAGATGCACCGCGCCGCCTTTGCCATCGCCAAACACCTGAATTTCAATATGGCGCGGCTTTTGCAGGTATTTTTCGATATAGACTTCGTCATTGCCAAAGGCGGCCTTGGATTCTGACCGCGCCGTGCGAAAGGCAATTTCCAATTCTTCGGCGCTATGCGCCACTTTCATGCCGCGCCCGCCGCCGCCCGCTGTGGCCTTGATAATCACAGGAAAGCCGATGCCAGCCGCCACGCCAATGGCAGTTTCAAAATCGGCCACGCCGCCGTCAGACCCCGGAACCACGGGAATGCCTAAATCTTTGGCTGTGACTTTGGCGGTAATTTTATCGCCCATAATGCGGATATGTTCCGCCTTAGGCCCGATAAACGTAATGCCATGATCTTCCAACGCCTGCGCAAAGGCGGCGTTTTCGGACAAAAACCCATATCCGGGGTGAACCGCCTGCGCGCCCGTAATTTCACACGCAGAAATGATCGCGGCCTTGTTCAAATAGCTTTCGGAACTGGGGTTTGGCCCAATGCACACCGATTCGTCGGCCATGCGCACATGCATCGCGTCGGCATCAGCAGTGGAATGCACGGCGACCGATTTGATGCCCATCTCGCGGCAGGCGCGGATCACGCGCAGGGCAATTTCGCCCCGATTGGCGATCAGAATTTTGTCAAACATCGCGCTACTCGATAATCATCAAGGGCGCGCCAAATTCGACCGCCGTGCCATCGGATACCAAAATCCGCTTAACAGTGCCTGCGCGCGGGGCGGGGATGTGGTTCATGGTTTTCATGGCTTCGATAATCAGCACGGTCTGGCCCTCGGCCACCACAGCGCCGACAGTCACAAACGGGGTAGCGCCTGGTTCGGCGGCAAGATAGCAGGTGCCGACCATGGGCGATGCCACGGCGCCGGGGTGCTTGGCAGGGTCTTCCACAGCGGCAGGGGCTGCGGGCGCAGGGGCTGATGCGGTTGCGGCGGCAGGGACGGCATAGGCGGGGGCCGCAGGGGCCGCCATTTGCACCACATTCGCTTGTTTAATCACGCGCACATCAAGGCTGTCATCTTCGCCATATTCGCGTTTGACGGAAATTTCGGTCAACTCGTTCTTATTCAGTAGCTCGGCCAAGGCCGCGATAAAGGCGACATCCGCGTCGGTGGATTGTTTGCTCATGCAGTCCTCTGCCAATTTGTGCGTGCCGCTGGGCGGCTGCGTTTTCCCTTTGTGCAGCATCTTTTGGCGCAAATCTGGGCCAAAATTGCCCCCGCGCCGTGCTGTGTCTGCCCCCTATATAGAAAAACCGTTGCAGAAAAAAGAGGCGATGGCGCGCGAAACATGGCCTAGGGGCAGAAAAATTGCAGCGCCAATAATTTACCATTTGGAAAAATTTTGAACTTGTGGCAGCCTGATTCGAAAGATCGAACATATGGGAGCCGATATGCCGAACAGTCCCTTTACACCCGGCGTTGTGCAAGCCCGCCTAAGCGATGGCGAGTTGGCGCAGAACTTTGCCGATATCTCGCCCATGCTGGACGCGCACGAGGCGCGGGTGGCAGCGGATCGCTGTTATTTCTGCCATGATGCGCCCTGCATCACGGCCTGCCCGACCGATATCGACATTCCGTTGTTCATTCGCCAAATCGCCACGGGCACGCCTGATGCGGCGGCAAAAACCATTCTGTCGCAGAATATCATGGGCGGCATGTGCGCCCGTGTTTGCCCCACCGAAGTGCTGTGCGAAGGCGCCTGCGTGCGCGAAATGGCTGAGGGCAAGCCAGTAGAAATTGGCCGCCTGCAACGCTTTGCCACCGATACGCTGATGGATAAGGGCA
>CAXNEP010000130.1:0-6600 GCA_964200865.1 Cypionkella sp.
AATAAACAGCCCATGCCACGCCAGTTCGGTGACCATCCGAACATCAAGGCGATAGGCAGGATCGGCCCCACCAAACAAGTCTTGCACGAAATAATCGCGCCCCTTCATATGTGCCAGCACATCGGCGTGCAGCACATCAAAGGCTGCTCGTGTCATCGCTGCATTGTTCTCCCACCAGATGGTGTGTTCAACCGAAGGGGTACGCACCACAAACTTATCTTTGGGCGAGCGGCCCGTGAATTGCCCTGTGGATACCAAGAATGCCCCGCCGTTGCCCAAACGCCCCTCGCCGCGCGCAACTGCCGCCTCAACAAGACTGGGCGCGCCAAAGTTGTAATAGACGCGGCCAAGGCCTGTAATGCCTTGCGTTTCAAGCGTTTCTTTGTGGTTTACGCGTCCTTGCGCAGCCTCTGCGATGGTCATCCTGCAAGCTCCTCTCTTCGCCAAAATGGCGAATGTCCCAAAGTGCGGCTCGGGCCAGAGCCGCAGTTTATTCCCCCTCCTCCGAAGGGTATATTGGGCCTATAACACGCAGTTTTCCCTTAGAATAGAAGGGTTTGGCGATGTTAGCGCAACCATTTTCATGTTAGCGCAACCATTTGGGGATTTGTTTCCGATATGAGACAACGGGGCTGCCTCGCCCAGCAAATCACATCTAAATATTGTATGCGGCCAAGTGATTCGCACTTAAGGGTTGATTCTTTTGCGCAGAAATAACAATATATGGCAAAAATCAGGCAGCCGAGCAGAAAAGGACGCCCCATATGGCCAGAATAGCCCTAGTTGATGACGACAGAAACATCCTGACGTCTGTATCTATGACCCTAGAAGCCGAAGGCTTTGAAGTGGAAACGCATAACGATGGCCAATCCGCGCTGGACGCGTTCAACCGTCGGATGCCAGACCTTGCCGTGCTGGATATCAAAATGCCGCGTATGGACGGGATGGATTTGCTACAACGCCTGCGCCAGAAATCGACCCTGCCCGTGATTTTCCTCACCTCAAAAGATGACGAGATTGACGAGGTTCTTGGCCTGCGGATGGGCGCTGATGACTATGTGACAAAACCCTTCAGTCAGCGCCTGCTGGTTGAACGTATCCGCGCCCTGCTGCGCCGCAACGAGGCGATTGCCACGGGCGAAGTGGCTGTCACCGAAGAAACCAAGGTGATCGAACGCGGCAATCTGCGCATGGATCCGCTGCGCCATGCCGTGGCATGGAAAGGCCGCGATGTGGCCCTGACTGTTACCGAATTTATGCTGCTGCAGGCCTTGGCGCAGCGCCCAGGCTTTGTGAAAAGCCGCGATCAGTTGATGGATGTGGCTTATGACGACCAAATCTATGTGGATGATCGCACCATCGACAGCCACATCAAACGCCTGCGCAAGAAAATGCGCGCCGTTGATGATGATTTTAACGCCATCGAAACCCTTTATGGTATTGGCTACCGTTACAACGAAGAGTAACGCCAAAGTATGACAGCCGCGCAGAAATTTCCGCTGAAAGGCAGCGCCGTGGCTGATGATGGGGCCAAGGGTCAGGTCATTCTGGGCGAAGACTGGGTTTCGCCCGAAGTATTGTCAGACAAAGCGCTGCAAGGCGGCCGCGGAAAACGCGGACTGTTCGCGCTGAACAAATCGCCACTGGCACGAAAAATTATATTGTTCAACCTGCTGGCGCTGGTGATTTTGGTTGCGGGGGTTTTGTTTTTGAACCCCTTCCGCGACAATCTTGTTTTGCAGCGCGAGGCTGGCCTTGTGTCCGAAGCCCGTCTGGTTGCAGACGTTATGCGCACGCGCGCGGCGGACACGGGCGGCCTGCCTGCTGATTTGTCTGATCTTAGCATCAGCGCGGGGGTTGAGGTGTTTTTGCTGGATCCTGCGGGCGTTATCACGGCGCGCGGTGTGGGCAAAGTTGATGAAAGCCTGCCCAGCCGTCCCGAGACATCCACCCTTATCACCGATTTTCTGGGCAAGGTTTGGTCAGGCGTTTCGGCGCTGATCGGGCGGGCAGAAGTGCCCAGTACGGCCAATGCCGAAAGTTTGGCGCGCGAATTATTTGCGCAGGCAGCAGCGGGCAAGACGGCGATCAAAACATTCCAAGGCAAAAATGGGGCCAGCTTTTCCGTGGCCACGCCCGTCGTTGATGCTGGGCGTATCTTGGGTGTAATCGCCCTATCTTCGCCAGCGGGCGAAATTGACCGCCTTGTCCGCAATGAACGAGAGCAAATTTTGCGCATGTTCCTAATTGCGCTGCTGGTATCCACGGGCCTGTCTATGGTTCTGGCCTCGACCATCGCTAATCCGTTATCAGACCTTGCCGCCGCTGCCGAAATGGGCCGCGACCGCAATATCACCAAAATGCAGGCGGGGCGCGTGCGCATTCCCGATTTGGCAGCACGGCCCGATGAAATTGGCCGCCTGTCCATTGCGATGCGCGGCATGGTTTCGGCGCTGTATGACCGCATCGAAAGCAACGAACAATTCGCCGCAGATGTCGCGCATGAAATCAAAAACCCGCTGGCCAGCCTGCGATCGGCCGTTGGCACAATGCGGGTGGCCAAACGCGATGATCAGCGCGAAAAGCTACTTGATGTGATCGAACATGACGTGCGGCGCATGGATCGCCTTGTGACGGATATTTCCAACGCGTCACGGCTGGATAGCGAGCTGGTCAAAGAACAGGAAACCGATGTCAATCTGATCCAAACCCTGACCCGCCTGTGCGAGCATCTGGGGCAACAGGCGCAGGAAAAGGGTGTCGAGTTTATTACGGATTTCCCTAAGGATCCCATCATCGTGCGCGGGCTGGAAGAGCGTCTGGCGCAAGTTTTTGTCAACCTGATCAGCAACGCCATTTCCTTTTGCGAAGATGGCGATGCGGTGCGGGTTTGGGCGCGCCAACGCGACCACCGCCTGTTGATCGTTGTCGAAGACACTGGCCCAGGTATTCCTGAACAGGCCCTGTCCAAAGTGTTCAAGCGATTCTATTCTGATCGCCCGCAAACCCATTTCGGCAACAATTCGGGTTTGGGCCTGTCAATATCCAAACAAATCGTCGAGGCGCATGGCGGCGTGATTTGGGCCGAAAACATCCGCCCCACGCAGGCCGATGCAGCGTCCGAACCCTTGGGTGCGCGCTTTGTTGTGGGCTTGCCGATTTAGGCTATGGCCCAGACGCCAACCATCCAGAACATCCACGCCAGCTGTGTTGCTGCACACGGTAAGGGGCTGCTCATCCTAGGGCCATCTGGCGCAGGTAAGTCGGCATTGGCGCTGCAAATGATCGCGCTTGGCGCGCAGCTGGTTGCGGATGACCGCTGCGATATCTGGGCGCAGGACGATAGGTTATACGCCCGCGCGCCCACCGAAATTGCAGGACTGATCGAGGCACGCGGCATTGGCATTTTGCACCTGCCCTTTTGCGAACGCATACAAGTTCAGGCTGCAGTGGATGTGTCAGATTCATCTTCCGAGAGACTGCCGCCGCCACGCAGTCTTCAGTTGATGCAGGTCGAGGTGGAATTTCTGCATTTCCACCCTGCGCCACACTTTCCTTCGGCGCTGATGTGCTATTTTATGGGAACGCGCAGCGCGTGAACCCAAGGATTAGTCCTTTGTCCGAACCGGCCAGCAATTTGGTTTTCATCACTGGCCCTTCTGGGGCAGGTCGCAGCACGGCAATCCACGCCTTTGAAGATTTGGGATATGAGGTAATCGACAATCTGCCGCTGTCCCTGATACCGCGCCTGATTGATGGGCCCAGCCTGCCACGACCCATTGCTCTGGGGCTGGATGTCCGCAACCGTGATTTTTCCGCCAGCGCCCTGATAGAACTGATCGACACGCTCACCCGCGATCCGCGCATGGCGCTGCAGGTGGTTTACCTAGACTGTTCAGAATCAGAATTGATCAGCCGATATAATCAGACACGCCGCCGACACCCTTTAGCGATGGATGAAACCCCGACTGAAGGGATCGGGCGCGAGATTGATCTTTTGGCCCCAATCCGCGCGCGGGCCGACCATTTGATCGACACGTCCGAGCTGTCGCCGCATGATCTAAAGGCCGAAATCGCCCAAGTCTTTGGCAGCGAAGCTGCCGCGCAAATGTCTGTCAGCGTGCAATCGTTCAGCTACAAGCGGGGCTTGCCGCGCGGCCTTGATGTGGTGCTAGATTGCCGCTTTTTGGCAAACCCGCATTGGGACGCCGATCTGCGCGACAAAGACGGGCGCGATCGTACAGTTGCGGACTATGTACAGGCCGACCCGCTGTTCACACCCTTCTTTTCGCAGGTGGAACAACTGATCTTGCTGCTGCTGCCTGCCCATAGGCATGAGGGTAAATCGCACCTTTCCATCGGCTTTGGCTGCACGGGCGGACAGCACCGATCTGTTGCCGTTGTGGAAAAACTAGGCAAAGTGCTTGCAGATGCTGGCTGGCCAGTGTCAAAACGTCATCGAGAGTTAGAACGCAAGGCATCAGCCCTGCCCAAACAGCCCAAGGAAACATCCGCGTGATCGGAATTGTGATCGTAGCTCATGGCGGCCTCGCGCGGGAATATTTATCCGCGGTCGAGCATGTGGTTGGTAAACAGGCCGCGATGGTGGCCATATCCATCGAAGACGAGCATAACCGCGCCGCCAAACAGGCCGAGATTTGCGCCGCCAGTGACGCGGTAGATCAGGGCAAGGGCGTTGTGATGGTGACGGATATGTTTGGCGGATCGCCCTCGAACCTGTCGCTGATGGCCTGTTCTGGCCAAGGGCGGCGCATCATCTACGGCGCGAATTTGCCACTGCTAATCAAACTGGCAAAATCGCGCGACCTGCCCGTGGACGAAGCTGTTTCTACGGCTTTAGAAGCAGGGCGTAAATATTTGAATTCAATGACAATTGATGGAACTGTGTGAATGTCTGGGCAAGTGTTAAACATCATTAACGAAAAGGGGCTGCATGCCCGCGCGTCGGCAAAATTTGTTGAAGTGGTCGAAAAATTTGATGCGACCTGTACAGTTAGCAAAGACGGAATGGATGTGTCGGGCGATTCGATCATGGGGCTTTTGATGTTGGCAGCCTCACGCGGAACCAGTATTGAAGTGTTAACGACAGGCCCCGAGGCGGACGCGCTGGCGCGCGCTTTGGCCGATCTGGTGGCAAATCGCTTTGGCGAAGATTTTTAGACAGGGACTTTTGTGACGAAACTTTCAGAGCCTATAACTGAGACTTTGCTGCCAACGCCGCCCGTCGTTGCCAAGAAATATGACATGCGCCGCCTGTCCTATGCAGGTACCTTCAAGAACCCGTTCAAGGCAGGAACGATTCGCGCCATTGAATGGCTGACCGCCAAAGTCACCCTGTTGAAGGCGATTCGTGATTTTGAACGCACGGGCGTGCCATTTGGTGTGCCCTTCTGGTCAAAAGCGGTCAAGCAAATGGGGATCTACATCCAGACCCCGCCCGACGAAATTGCACGCATCCCGAAAACAGGGCCACTGGTCGTGGTCGCCAACCATCCGCATGGTCTTGTCGATGGCATGATCATGGGCGAGATGCTGTCGCGCGTGCGCGGCGATTTCAAAATTCTGACGCGCTCGCTGCTGACGGGCATTCCCGAAATTGAAGAATTCATGATTCCCGTCCCCTTTCCGCACGAAGAAAATGCGCGCGAACTGGGTCTGAAAATGCGCAATGACACGATGGCGCATTTGTCCAAGGGCGGCGCGGTTATTTTGTTTCCAGCCGGAAAAGTGGCGATGTCGGAAACCTTTTTCGGCCCCGCGATCGAGGCAGAATGGAACGTCTTTACCCATAAGATGATCCAGAAATCTAAAGCCCAGATTTTGCCAATTTGCTTTACGGGCCAAAACTCGCGCGCGTTTTTGATTGCGAATTTGCTGTCTGATTCGCTGCGGCAGGGACTGCTGCTGTATGAAATCAAACGCGCCCTAAACAAACCCCAGCGCCCCCATATCGGCGCGCCTCTGGATGCGTCTGAGCTGGACAAATGGGATGGCAACCCGCGCGGGTTTTTGGCTTGGCTGCGCGCACATACGCTGGCGCTGGGTGGTAAGACAGACTAGCGCGGTGGTAGGTGAGTAGGCCCAATCACCGCGTCGGCACTGGCACATCGCCCCTGTAATCATAAAATCCGCGCTGGGTTTTTCGGCCCAGCCAGCCCGCCTCGACGTATTTTGACAGCAGTGGGCAGGGGCGATATTTGCTGTCCCCCAGCCCGTCATGCAACACGTTCATGATGGCAAGGCAGGTATCCAGCCCGATAAAATCGGCCAGTTCCAGCGGCCCCATCGGGTGGTTCGCGCCCAGTTTCAACGCCTGATCGATGGATTGAACGCTGCCCACCCCTTCGTACAGGGTATAAACCGCTTCATTGATCATCGGCATCAAAATGCGGTTCACGATAAAGGCAGGGAAATCTTCGGCACTTGCTGCAGTTTTGCCCAAACGGCCCACCACCGCCAAAAGCGTGTCATAGGTTTCCTTATCGGTGGCAATGCCGCGAATAAGTTCGACCAACTGCATCACCGGCACGGGATTCATGAAATGAAATCCCATAAACTTTTCGGGCCGATCCGTGCGCG
>CAXNEP010000131.1:0-6589 GCA_964200865.1 Cypionkella sp.
TTTCTGCCTTGGCTTCGTCCACGCCGGTGTGCGCATCGGAATAGACATAACCGCACCCCATGCGGCCTTGGGTGGGTATCATCCACATCCAGCCCGCCGTCTGCGCCCATGCGGTGGTGACGGGGGCAATTTCCGCCCCTTCGGGAATATCCAACCAAAACGGCATGGCGCGGTTCAGCGGCAGAACATTGGCATAAGACACCCAAGTGCTGCCCATCTGGCCAATCAGGCGGCGGCGAAAGCCTGTGCAATCGATAAAGAAATCGCCCTGAACGGTGCTGCCAGAGGCCAAGGATAGGCTGGTGATATTGCCATCCGCATCTTGAAGCACATTCTGAACTTCATCGTCTATCAATTTGATATTTTTGGCATTTCGGCGCAGAAACTGCCCCGCAAGCGCCTGATCAAAATGAAAGGCGTGATGAAACGGCCCTGCGGGGACATAGCCCTTTGGCCCAAGCGCAAAGGGCGCGCGGCCCCCGTCGATCAGGTGCTGAAACAGGTGCAGTTTGCCCACGGGTTGGCCGTGGGCAACGGCGTAATCGTCAAGGATATTGTCCTGCCCCCCAAGGCCCACGCCCTGATGCGGGTCATCAATTGGCCCATCATAATGGTGGCCCAGCGCGCGCCAATCTCGGTGGCGGATGCCATATTTGATGGTGGCCCCCGTCTCGCGCAGAAATTCCATCTCGTCCAGCCCAAGACGCTGGAGCATTTGGCGAAACACCGCTGTGGTGCCCTCGCCAACGCCAATTGTGCCTAGACGTGACGATTCAATCACCGTCACGTCCCAGTTCAGATTGCTGCGCTTTGCCTCATGACTGATCATCAGTGCGGCAAGCCAGCCCGCTGTTCCCCCGCCCACAATGACAAAACGGCGCGGGTTCATGTTACCCCGCCTTGCGTTGGTCAGGACGCGCCCATGCTGGCAGCCATTCGCCATGTGCGGCCAGCAGATCATGGGTCAGGTTCCAGATTTGATCCAAATCCAGTTCGGCTGCGGTGTGCGGATCCATCATCGCGGCGTGGTAGATGTGCTGGGGGTCTTCGGTTAGCAGCGCGGCCACGGTCAGTTCTTGCACATTGATATTGGTGCGCATCATGGCAATCAGTTGCGGTGGAATGTCCCGCACCACAGTGGGCTGCAAACCGCTGCTGTCCACCAGCGTGGGCACTTCCACAGCGCAGCCTGCGGGCAGCTGCGGGATAAAGCCGTGGTTTGCGATATTGCCGTAAATCACCGAAGGCTCGCCTGTGACAACCGAATTCACAATCTGGCTGGCGTATTCGTGGCTTTCAGACACTTCGATGGTGTTGGCGGTTTTCAGCGCCTCGGCCTCTTTTTTCCAGCGGGCGATTTGCTCGACACAGCGTTTTGGGTATTCATCCAGCGGGATGCCGAATTTTTCAATCAAATCAGGGCGGTCGCGTTTGATGAACCACGGGGTGTATTCGGCAAAATGCTCGGAGCTTTCGGTGACGAAATGGCCGACGCGGGTTAGCATTTCATAGCGCACTTTGTTGGGGCAGCGCGGGTTCCAATGCGATGGTTTTGGAAAACGCCCCTCGCGGTAGCCCTTGAGCAGGGCAGGGTAAAGGTCAACGTAAGACCCATCTGGCTGGCGGTGTTCAAAGTTCAGATAAAACGACATATGGTTGATGCCGCCCGCGCGGTAGCGGATTTGCTCGACAGGTATGTCCAAATCGCGGGCCAGCTCCCACGCCGTGCCTTGCACCGAATGGCACAGACCCACCTGTTTGATGCTGGGGTATTTGGCGGCAATGGCCCAAGTGTTAATGGCCATCGGGTTGACATATTGCATCATCAGCGCGTTCGGGCAAACCTGAAGCATATCTTCGCAAATGCCCCACAAAACGGGCACAGTGCGCAATCCGCGCATGATACCGCCCACGCCCAGCGTATCGGCGATGGTTTGGCGAAGGCCGTACTGCTTTGGCACCTCGAAATCAGTCACGGTGCAGGGTTCGTACCCGCCAACCTGAAAGCAGCAAACAACGAAATTTGCCCCCTCTAGCGCGCGGCGCTGATTGGAATAGGTCTTGATCGTGGCCTTACCGCCCAGGGATTGCGCCAGCTTGCCGACGATAACTTCAGATTCGGACAGGCGTTCTGGGTTGATATCCATCAGCCGAATTTCCGCCCCCGCCAGTGCGGGACGCGACAGGATATCACCCGCGATGTTTTTGGTGAAAACAGCGGAACCTGCGCCGATGAATGTGATGATAGGGAAGGCCATATGCGTATCCTTAGGTTGCAATGTCAAACGCGGCGCGGACAAGGCGGCGCGTGTATTCGGTTGAGGGGTTTTCCAGAACATCGGCCACAGGGCCTTGTTCGACAATTTTGCCGCTCTGCATCACAATTACGCGGTGACACAGCGCGCGCACGACCTTTAGATCGTGGCTGATGAACAAATAGGACAAACCCTTTTCGGCCTGCAATTTGCGCAGCAAATCAATAATTTGCGCCTGAACGGATAGGTCAAGCGCAGATGTCGGCTCGTCCAACAGGATAAATTCAGGCTCCAGTGCAATGGCGCGCGCAATGGCAAGGCGCTGGCGCTGGCCGCCCGAAAATTCGTGCGGAAAGCGCGACAGGATACTGTCGGGCATCCCCGCATCGCGCAGCGCGCGCTTGACCCGTTCCAAACGATCTGCGCCCGCCGTACCGATATTGTTGACGGTCAGACCCTCTTCGATGATCTGGCGCACCGACATACGCGGGTTCAGCGATGAAAACGGGTCTTGAAACACAATCTGCATCCGCTGGCGGAAGGGTTTCATGGCCGCACGATCCAAGCCTTCGATCCGCTGGCCCATGAAATCGACCTCGCCTTGGGTCAGCTTGGTCAGCCGCAGCAGGGCTTGGCCGAATGTGGTTTTACCCGACCCAGATTCCCCCACAATGCCCAAAGTTTCGCCGCGTTTCAGCGCCAGTGATAGCCCGTCCACCGCCTGCAAATCATAATTATGCCCCTTAAACGTGCCGCCTTTGCGCAAGGTGTAGGTCACGCGCACGCCGCGCCCTTCGATCACGGTTTCAGGGTGGCCTTGCAGCGGGTTGGCCTGGCCTTTGGGCTCTGACCCCAAAAGGCGCTGCGTGTAGGGATGCTGGGGCGCGGTGAAGATGGTTTCGGTCAAACCCTCTTCGCGCACCACGCCGTGCTGCATCACGTAAACATGGTCGGCAAACTGGCGCACGACGGTTAGATCATGCGTAATCAGAATAACCGCCATGCCCATTTTGGCCTGCAAGGCTTTGATCAGGTTCAAAATTTCTGCCTGAACGGTCACGTCCAGCGCGGTTGTCGGCTCGTCTGCGATCAGCACATCGGGGTTATTGGCCAGCGCCATGGCGATCATCACGCGCTGGCGCTGCCCGCCCGACAATTGGTGCGGATATTGGCGGATGCGCGCCTCTGGGTCGGGGATTTGCACCAGTTCCAGTAGGCCTTGCGCGCGGGCCCATGCCTCGGCCTTTTTCATCTTGGGGTTATGAATGCGCAGCACCTCGGCCAATTGGCTGCCGATGGTGTAGACGGGGTTTAGCGATGACATCGGTTCTTGGAAAATCATCGTCAGGCGGTTGCCGCGCAGGCGGCGCATGTCGCGGTCAGACAATTGCGCCATGTTCTGGCCCGCATAGATGATTTCCGTTTTGGGCGACACGCTGGCCCGCTTGGTCAGCAGTTTCATAATAGCGCGTGCGGTCACAGATTTGCCCGACCCAGATTCGCCCACCAGCGCGATGGTTTGGCCGCGGTGCAGGGTGAAAGACACATCTTTCACTGCCTCGACCACGCCGCCATCAACGGTGAAGGTGACCCCAATATTGCGGGCCTGTAGCGCGATTTCGGTGTTCATCTCACGCGCCCCTTAATACGGATCAATGGCATCGCGCAGACCGTCACCCAGCGCGTTAAACGCAAAGACGGCCAGCAGAACAAAGCCAACAGGGGATAGTATCCACGGGAAAGACCCGATCACCCCATAATTGCCCGCATCTTGCAGCATGAGGCCCCACGAGATGAGGGGCGGCTTTACCGCAAAGCCAAGGAAACCCAAAAAGCTTTCCAAAAGGATGATCGCGGGAATGCCTAGCGTGACGGAGACGATGACATGGCTCATCACATTGGGCAGGATGTGGCGGGTGATGATACGGGCATCGGACGCGCCCACGGCAATGGCCGCGCGGACATATTCGATACGCGCCATGGCCATGGTTTTGCTGCGCACTTCGCGCGAAAGCTGCGCCCAGCCAAGGCCGACGATCACCGTGATGACAAAGGCCAGAAATAGGTTAGACGGCGCGGTGACGGGGATCAGCGTGGTCAGCGCCAGATACAGGGGCAGTTGCGGGAAGGCCAAGATCACCTCGACAAAGCGTTGAAACCAAAGGTCAAACCGCCCGCCGAGATAGCCCGATGTAATGCCCGCCAGCGTGCCGATAATGGTGATCAGAGTGATCGAGGTCAGCGCGATCATCAGGGTGATGCGCGCGCCGACAATGCCGCGCGACAGGATATCGCGGCCCAGTTTGTCGGTGCCCAGCACGTGGATCGGGCTGCCATCTTCCAGGCCAAATAGGTGGCGGTTTGCGGGGATCACGCCCCAAAAATCATACTCCCACCCTTTGGCAAACAGCACAATGCGGCGGGGGTTGTCATAATCGGGCGACATCAGGGGTTGAAAGGTTACGGGGTCTAACTCCTCGCTTTGCACAATGGGGTAAACCACGGGGCGCAGGGTGAAACCGTCTTTGGTGAAGAAGGATATCTTGGCGGGCGGCGAAAAGCTTTCACTCGCGGCATTGGGCTGCACGGGGGCAAAGAAATCGGCAAAGAGGGCGACGATAATCAACATGGCGACCAGCGTCAGCCCCATCATCCCCGCGAAAGATTTGCGAAAGCGCCGCCATACCAGCGCGCCATAGCTTTGCGATGTGCTGGACACGGTTGTCAGGCGGTCATCTGCCGCTTCGGATTTAACTGCGTTGCTCATGCGCCAGCCCCAATACGAATGCGTGGATCCAGCAGCACCAACAGCACATCGGCGATGATATTGCCGATGATCAGCGTGGCACCCAGCACCAGCAGCAGGGTGGCGGTCACGAACACATCGCCAATGGCCATAGAGCTAATGATCGCAGGGCCAATGGTGGCAAGGCCAAAGACAATGGCAACCTCAATCTCGCCTGTCAGCATATAGGGCAGCACAACGCCCTGATAAGCCACCAGCGGGTGCAGGGCATTGGGCACGGCGTGGCGCATAATCACGGCCCCTTCGCCAAGGCCTTTGGCCCGTGCGGTTTCGATGTATTGGGCGTTCAGCGTATCCAATAGATTGGCGCGCATGACCCGCATGTTATAGGCCAATCCGCCAAAGGTCGCGACCGCGATGACAGGCCAAATATGCTGGATCAGGTTCCACAGCTTGCCCCAGTTAAAATCAAAAAAGCCCGTCCAATAGGGCTGCCCACCAAATCGGGTGGAATAGAAACTGCCAATTTCCTGCACATTCAATTGGAATGCCAGAATATACATGATGATCAGCGCCAGCAAAAAGCGCGGGATCGTCATGCCAAGGAAGGATACGAAGGACAGCACCGTATCGACCCATGTGTATTGGCGCGTGGCGGCCAAGATGCCAAAGGAAATGCCAATCAACGTGGCCAGCAAATGGCAGGTTAGGGCAATGGCAATGGTCGCGGGAAGGCGCTGTGCGACCACTTCGGCCACGGGTTTGTTATAGGCATAGGACATGCCGAAATCGCCCTTGGTCACAATGCCCCACACCCAGCGCAGATATTGCACGGGCAAAGGATCGTTCAGGCCATGCGTTTCGCGGTAGGCTTCTGCCGCGCGGTTGGCGGCATCGGCGGTGGCGTTGCCTTGGGTCATCATGTTGGAGCGGATGAAATCGCCGTAATCGCCTGGCGGGGCCTGAATAATGGCAAAGGTGATGATGCTCATCACAATCAGCACAGGAATGGCCTGCAAGATGCGCATGGATATGTACCGCAGCATGGGGCGTCCTTTTCGGGCAGTGAGGGTAGGGAGGGCGGGCAACGCATGCGCCCCGCCCGCCCCATAGGGGAGGAACCCTAACTTATGGGCTGTTCTGCGTTACTGTGCAGACACTGGCCCCGCGTCACCAGGCGCGCCGGGCAGCATATTTGCATGCTCCTCTGCGCCAAGTTGCTTGTCGGCTGGCACAAACACACGCTCGCGCATGATGTTGTCTTCGGCCCAGTTATACATGAACACAGGCGCGCCCGCAGGGATGTTGGCAAAACGCTTGTTCACCATCAGCGCCGCAGGGAAGGCAACCAGACCAATGGTGTCTAGGTTTTCTGTGTGCAGCTTTTGGTAGGTTTTGGCCAGTTCCGTGCGCGCGGCTGGATCGCGTTCGCTGATAAAGGTGTTGACGGTTGCGACCATCTCTTCCTCGTAGGGCAGTAAGTCCAGCTCGCCCGCAGCATTGGCGCGATGGTTGGCGTCCGTGCTTGGGCCAACTGGGGCCAGCATGGCGCTGTTTTGCACCATAGTGATCCATTCCACACCATTTC